>CAXIDD010000125.1:0-10730 GCA_964021975.1 uncultured Saprospirales bacterium
ATGAGGTTTCTTAGACAGGTACCATAGGTAATATTAATAAAAGGGACGGTAAATCTAGAAGGGTCTTCTTTGATCAACTGGATGGAGTGGCGGCAGGTTTTTACTAATTCATCATGTAAAGCTAAGTAACTATAGATTTTATGTAAAAGCATTGTCGCTTTAATATGTACTCTTTGAGAATCTTCATGTTTTTTCATGATTACTTTAGCCCAGGCAGCTTTTTTTAAACCTATAGTAATAGCTTCGCTGGGCTTTTTTTGGGTAACAATCTCTTTAGATCGGTAAGAAGAATCTTCATATTCCAGGTCTATTTCATCTTTTAAAGCTTCCAGGTATTGATCAACAATTCCTTTGTACCACTTAGCTTTTGTGTTCTGACGAGTTTTTAAGAAGTGATACATACAGAATCGGGCAGAAAATAGAATCATATCTGGAAATCCATGATGTATGGCTACTCGAAACGTTTTTTCTGCGATTGGTATTAACAATGGAGTATTAAGTAGATTAAAATAGGAAATATTTAGAATAGCTACATTTTTGGCACAATAACTATAACCTTTAACTGGGTCTTCGTAGGGCGATTTACTAAAGTCAATAAGTAAGATCATATCTGCAATCCTATCCGTCAAGGATCGTTTTAAGCGATTGAAGTATTCGTGCTGGTAGGGAGAGTCTGGGTAAAAATGCCTTTTAGCGGCTTTTTCATTGACAAAACGGTTTTCACTAATGGCGTGATAGAGTTCTAAGATCTTGCTGTTTTCTTTGAATACGGTGTTTTGTAAGTGTTTGGTTTTGTTGCGGTTAACAAAATCTACGATTACTTTGAGATTTTTCATTTGAGTATGTTTAAAAAGTATAAAATCTATAATCGGTAATATGATGGTTATCGGTATAATAAATATTGAAATTTCCTACCTTTTATCCCAATCTAGACTGTTTTATTTTAAGAGAATTGATCCTAATCTGACCTACCCTTGCCACTATGTTTGTATGGAAATTATTTCAGTACAGTTAAAACATAGTAAACATGAGTGCCTTAATTATTGCGATTTATCTTTTTCTGGGGGGACATTTTGGAGGAGAGTTCGGTGGACCAAGGTTGATCGAGGATTACCAAATAGAACAAACCAGAGATCAGATGCCCCAAACGCAAACCAATGCGGAGTGGGAAGAAATAGGACTTTAAATAAAAATGGCCTTTAAATTAGGGTGATTTTACTTAGCCGCATGTGGAGGCCTACCATCAATGGGTTCCACGATAATGGTCTGATCGTCCATAATAGCGACGACTCTTACGGGTACACCTGCGGGTAATTCGCCGTTTTGACTGACGGCATTGATCTGATAGGGTGCGTTGCGTAGATTAAGATGGACTTTACCTCTACCTTTGATGTGTGGGGGGATGTATTGTAGTACCTCTCCGGTACTAGTCAGGGTTTCTTCCAAGTTGAAATTACTTTTAGGAAGTAGGGGCTGTTTTTGTCCCGACTTTAAGTAATTGAACAATTGTGGAGCGAAAGCTGCCAATAAGCCAATCGGTATACCATAAATGATTACCAAGCCAATCGATTCTTCCCAAAGATGAGCCAGGATACTGGACCAGCCAAAGAAAGCAAAAAATAAAAGAATAGATTTTTCATCCAACCAAGGCCACTTTTGTGGCTTTTTGTGTTCCTGGTCTATATCATAACCAAAAAAGCTCATGGTCCCTAAGATTAACAAAAGGATCGTAGATACCACCGCAAGACTCCACAATAACTTTTCAGTTAAAGTAAAGAAGTCAAAGCTGCCTATAAAGAGTAGCATTTTCATATTAAAGCATTCTGTGGATGCTAAATGTGTTGTATCCAATTGTTATTAAGCTAAAAGTAGGATTTGTAGACTAGCAACTTAAATGGTATCGACAAATGTCTTTGAATTATCGATAATGGACCGATTTTTCATTCTAGCGTGTTCATTTACTCAATATTTCCTTTACCTTTGCTCCATATATATTTAAAAGAAACAGTACGGGTCACATGCAGGTAGTAATGAATGATGTCAAACTCTTTTCAGGGACGAATTCCAGGTATTTAGCGGATAAAATTGCGGATTATTACGGTGAGAAATTGGGTGCATTAGAAGTTAATCAGTTTAGTGATGGAGAAATGCAACCAGTCATCAAGGTATCTGTCAGGGGGGCTTATGTCTTTTTTATCCAATCTACCTTCTCTCCTTCGGATAATTTAATGGAACTTTTATTATTAATTGACGCTGCTAAGCGAGCTTCAGCGGGTTATATTACTGCGGTTATACCTTATTTTGGTTATGCACGCCAGGATAGAAAAGATAAGCCTAGGGTTCCAATTTCTGCAAAATTAATTGCCAATTTGTTGAGTAAAGCTGGAGCCAATCGGATTATGACCATGGATTTCCATGCGGATCAGTTACAAGGGTTCTTTGATATTCCAGTGGATCACTTAAAAAGTGAAGCGATTTTTGTTCCTTATTTGCAGGATGAAGTGGACATAAGTAATGCTATTTTTGCTTCTCCAGACGTTGGAGGTGTCAAAAGAGCCCGATCTTTTTCAAAGCACTTTAAAAAAGGCTTAGTGATTTGTGATAAACACCGAGAAAAAGCCAATAAGGTTTCTGAAATGACTGTGATCGGAGAGGTAGATGGGAAAGATGTCATCTTGGTAGATGATTTGGTAGATACGGCTGGTACACTTTGTAAAGCAGCAGATATTCTAATCGAGAAAGGTGCCAAAAGTGTACGTGCCCTTTGTGCGCACCCGGTACTTTCAGGGAACGCTTATGATAATATCAACAATTCGAAGTTGACAGAGTTGATTGTTACGGATACGATACCACTCAAACAAAATTCACCAAAAATTAAAGTTCTCTCTTCTTCCAAGTTGTTTGCCAGAGCTATTCGAAATACCCACGAGCAGCGATCTATTTCAGCATTATTCGTTGACGGGTAATTTTTTACAGAAATGCTCGCTTATTATAAAATAAATCTTTACCTTTGCGGACCAATTTAGCAAGTGTGACTATTGTCATTATATAAAGTGTAAGAATTATGGATATTGTAGCTGTAAGCGGAAAGCTAAGAACCAATGTAGGGAAAAGAGCAAGTGCTCAAATCAGACGTGAAGGTGGTATTCCTTGTGTTATGTATGATGCAAATAATGTCATTCATTTCACCTCAGAATTAAAAGAGGTCAAAAAATTGATCTACACGCCAAAATTTAAATTGGCAGAGGTGACCATCGATGGTAAAACCTATAAGTGTATCATCAAAGAATATCAGATGCATCCAGTTACTGATGCCATCACTCACATTGATTTTCTACATTTATTAGAAGGTCAAGCTGTGAAAATTGAAGTACCTGTTAAATTTATCGGAACTTCTCCTGGTGTTAAAAGTGGGGGTAAGTTGCTTCAGATGTTGCGTCGAGTAAAGCTTAAAACAACAGTTGAGCACTTAATCGATGAAGTAACCTTAGATATTTCTAACTTGAAGCTTGGACACTCTATCCGAATTAGAGACATTCAGCCTAACGAAGGTGTGGAAATCATGAACAACGGTGCTACACCAGTTGCAATTGTTGAAATCCCACGTGCACTTCGTTCTGCTCAGTCTGCTGCAGAAGAAGCAGGAACGGCAGAAGTTGCAGAATAAATAAGCTATTTCAAATAGTTAGCGTTATCCTCAAAGAGGTATCAATAAGCATTGATACCTCTTTGAGGTTTATGCAATGAGGATACCGTACAACTTCTGGCGGTGGAATAACGTTTTCAGTTTGATGGGGCTTAGTTATTTTATTATGGACCCTGTCTTGTTATTCAATAAGTAATTTGTGTTTATGACCTGGTCCAAGTTTCGATTCATTCTATTTTGCACAGCCTTACTGTTTCTAGCTAGTCGCTGTAATTTATTGGCACCAGCGAATCTTCCACCTGCGCCACCAGAGGTAGATGAGCCAAGTACTCCTTCATCAGAAACCCTTCCAACGGTAAAACCTCCAGCTAAGGATCCGGTAAGTGTTAGGCCTTCAAAGCGAAAGGAACAAGATTTTCGATTAGCAATAGTTGATTACGCTAAGGAGTTTCAGGGAACAAATTACTTATATGCCGGCCGCGATCCTAAAAAAGGATTTGACTGTTCTGGCTTTACTTACTTTGTATTAGATAAATTTGATATCGCGCTTTCTCCAAGCTCGCGTGCACAAGAGAACCAAGGAAAATCAGTCCGACTTTCTAATGTACAGCCAGGTGATTTAATTTTCTATCGGCGGTCTTCAGGCACCAATGTTTTTCACGTTTCTTTAGTAGTTGCCAATGAGCCAGATGGTGTAAAGGTCATCCATAGTACTTCTAGAGGTGTAGTAATTGACAATATATCAAAGTCTTCTTATTGGAAACCTAAGATTTCAACCGCTAGAGATGTAGTGTCAGCTAAGTTTTAGGAGTGGTATAAAACGGCTATTTGAGTGAAAATCTACATTTTGCAGCGCACTAAGTCGTTTTTAAACAACAACTTAGTTAAATTTACACCTATTCAGTTGACCCTAACCAAAGATGGCTGGACTTAGCGTCTTGTACATCCCACTCTTTTATAATTGAAGTTACTAGAAAACAATTTTTAAACATGATTAACTTAATACTTTTTGGCCCTCCAGGCTCAGGAAAGGGTACACAAGCAAGCAAATTAGTAGAGAAATATGGATTACTACATATTTCTACAGGAGATTTATTCCGATACGAAATGGGTAATAATACACCATTAGGATTAGAGGCAAAATCTTATATTGAAAAAGGTGCATTGGTGCCAGATTCTGTGACGATAGGAATGCTGCGCAACAAAGTTTCTGCAAATCCCAATGTGCCGGGCTACATTTTTGATGGATTTCCACGTACAATTCCACAATCTGAATCTTTGGACGCTCTGGCAGCAGAGAAAAATACACAGATCTCTAAACTGATTATGCTGGATGTCGAAGATGATGAATTGGTAAAACGTCTTTTGGAAAGAGGAAAGACTTCTGGCCGAAAAGATGATGCAGATGAGTCGGTGATCCGTAATCGAATCGTTGTTTACAAACAAAAAACAGCCCCCGTATTTGATTTTTATGCTTCCCAAGAAAAAGCGGAAAAGGTTAATGGCTTAGGAAGTATTGACGAAATATTTGAGCGTTTATGCTCCGTTGTTGACAGCATTTAAGTCAATAATAATTTTCATTTTAGAGGAGATGCAGCAGAATTCATTCGCTGAGTGGTAATAGATTAAAGAGATGGCAGAGCAGAATTTTATAGATTACGTTAGGATTTGTTGTAGATCGGGTAAAGGTGGGGCAGGTTCTGCTCATTTTCACCGGGATGCCCGTACAGCAAAAGGTGGCCCAGATGGAGGAGATGGTGGCCGAGGTGGTCACATTATCCTACGTGGAAACCGCAATGTCTGGACCCTTTTAGGCTTGAAATACCGAAAACACGTAATCGCGGGGCATGGAGGCATTGGCTTAGGCAATCATGCACATGGTGCCGACGGAGAAGACGTTATTCTGGATGTTCCACTGGGAACGGTTGCTAAAAATGGCGATACCCATGAAATAGAATTTGAAATCACCGAACACGGTGAAGAGCGGATTATAACTGCTGGAGGGAGAGGTGGTCTCGGTAATTCTCATTTTAAATCACCAACCAATCAAACACCCCGTTATGCTCAGCCTGGTGAACAAGGGGTAGAGGAATGGAAGATTCTAGAACTCAAATTACTGGCTGATGTTGGCTTGGTTGGTTTTCCTAATGCGGGTAAATCGACCTTATTATCCGTTATGTCGGCTGCAAAACCCAAAATTGCCAATTACGCCTTTACGACCTTAGCCCCCAATTTAGGTATGGTACAATACCGAGATGGCCGGTCTTTTGTGATGGCAGATATTCCAGGTATCATTGAAAAAGCCCACGAAGGTAGAGGCCTGGGGCACCGTTTCTTAAGGCATATTGAGCGCAATGCAACTTTACTTTTTCTAATTCCTGCAGATTCAGATAATATCAAAAAAGAGTACGACATTCTCCTGAATGAACTCTATATGTACAACGAGGAGCTGCTGGATAAACCAAGAATCTTGGCGATCTCCAAAGCGGATATGTTAGATGATGAGCTAAAAGAAATGTTGCTACCTGAGTTACCTGAAAATGTGCCGCACCTTTTTATCTCTTCCGTGGCTCAACAAGGAATTGTAGAATTGAAAGATTTGCTCTACAAAACAGTAACCGATAGTAAAACCGAGGAATAACATTGATTGGACTACCATTACTTAAATCGCCATGAAAACCAAAGAAATTGAAGCTGCATTAACCGAACTATTTGAAGATTGGGCAGGTGGAGTACCTCAGTTGGTCCTTCCTCTAGCACCTTCAGGATCGGATCGTCGTTACTATCGACTGCAAAATCAAACACACGCTGCTATTGGTACTTACAGTCCAAATGATCAGGAAAGTGAGGCATTTCTTCACTTCTCCAAACATTTCAAAGGAGTAGACTTGCCCGTACCTCAAATATTGGCAGAAAATGTGGAGGCAAAGGTTTATCTCCAGGAAGATTTGGGTGCCACAACTTTATATAGCTACCTTTTACAAAAAGGAGACTATTTCCCAGACTATTTAGTGCAGATTTATCAAAAGGTAGTAGAGCAGATTGCACGGATGCAAATTATTGGAGGTAAAGATCTGGATTATAACTATTGTTATCCCAAAGCTGCCTTTGACAAACAATCCATGTTTTGGGACTTCAATTATTTTAAATATCACTTCTTACTGCCTTCTAAAGTAGACTATCGGGAAGAAGCACTGGAGCAAGATTTTCACACTTTAGCTGATTTCTTATTGCAGGCAGATAGTCAGTATTTTATGTTTCGGGACTTTCAGTCTAGAAACATCATGATTAAGGCTGGCGAACCCTATTTTATTGATTATCAAGGTGGCCGGAAAGGTGCGCTACAATATGATTTGGCCTCTCTTCTTTATCAAGCCAAGGCCAATATTCCAGATGATATCCGCAAAGATTTGCTGAATCATTATTTAGATGTTGCAGAACAACTAACGGATATTGATCGAGAGGAGTTTGAGCAATATTATTATGGATTTGTCCTAATCCGATGTATACAGGTTTTAGGTGCTTACGGCTATAGGGGACTTTATGAGCGCAAAGCACATTTCTTGAAAAGCATTCCTTTTGCCTTACGTAATGTAAAATGGTTACTTGAAAATGTGGCTTGGCCAATTGAATTACCAGAATTAAATCGACTATTTAAAGCTTTGTTAGCTTCTAAACGCTATGAACCTTTCGATAAAATCAAGGGGTCTTCCAGTTTATTAACGGTAAGTATTAGCAGTTTTTCTTATAAAAAAGGTGGAATACCTGTTGATGAATCCGGGAATGGCGGTGGCTTTGTTTTCGATTGTCGCTTTATTCATAATCCAGGGCGTTACGAACCCTACAAAAAGCAAACGGGCCGGGATGAAGAGGTGATCAACTTCCTACAACAGCATAGTAATATCGAAGACTACTTGAACAACGTTTTTCGGATTGTAGACCGAGCAGTAGAAGATTACATCGACCGTAGTTTCACACATTTGATGGTTAACTTTGGATGTACCGGCGGACAGCATCGCTCCGTTTATTCAGCTGATCGTTTGGCCAATCACCTCAAAGAAAAGTATGGGGTGAAGATCAAATTACATCATATCGTACAGGAAGAGAAACGTTGGGAGAATTAGGGGGAATTGTATGGACCTGATCATTATTTATTAAGCCGATCTAGTTCTTCTTGGATAACTTGTTGGAAATTATCACAGGTCTGGATTTTTTGGCCAGCCATATACGATTTTACAATTTCTTTTAGCAAACTGTTGGCCAGTTGCAATCGCTTTATCCAATTTTCATGGACTTGCTTTAATTCTTGCTTGCCGTAGGCAGCTGGGTCGAGATCATTATATTGGAATACACTCAAGTTGACGAGCAGATCGGCGTAAAACTCTTTCTGCCAATCGAAAAAATTGATTAAAGTATGGGCTCTTTCCAGCGCTCGTATGGCTTCTTCTTGCAGGGAGGCCCACTTATCAAATTCATTACCTTTATAGCTTTCAGACTGGTCGGAAGTACGGGTGGCGTAATCCACCAGGG
Source organism: uncultured Saprospirales bacterium (assembly GCA_964021975.1). Taxonomy (GTDB): domain Bacteria; phylum Bacteroidota; class Bacteroidia; order Chitinophagales; family Saprospiraceae; genus DATFKA01. Next base: position 8,177 of record CAXIDD010000125.1, read on the forward strand.
CGTGACCAAGTACGCTTTGATTGTTTGGGGTAGGATTGAAGTCATAGGCCATTTGAGCTTCTATGTATTTTTGCTCCGCGAATGTAAGTGATAAAAAATTCTCAATGCTATCCTGAAAATTAAAACAGGCTGCTTGATTAGAGACTTTGGCCAGGATAGTATCCGGCGGTGCATTAAATTGGGACGCTTGGAGTGGGCAATCTAGCAATTGCCACATGGGCTGTAAGGGCAAATGATTAATTAGGAATTTAGCAGGAGTAGTTAAAAAATAGCCTTCTTGATAGGTTTGTACAAAATCATTAGTTCCTTGAATAAGACTGCTGCCCCAGGTAGCATCCAATAAAGCCCATTGACCATCCAACTGTACCGCATTCCAGGCGTGATCTGCAGTATCCAAATTGGCCTGAGCTGTAAGTGTACCCTTGCTATATCCAGAGATCAATACGGCGGGTAAATCAGCCTCTTCACACATGCGTACAAAGAGCTGTGCGTAGCCAAAACAAAGGGCTTTTTGCCGAGTCAAAATGTCTTGAATATTTTTATTAATACGCCCTTGGTCTTTTTCCAGGGCTTGGTCATCGTAGGAGATATTCCGACTGATCCAACGGTAGATCACCCAGGCTTTTTGGGTGTCATTTTCGCACTTGGACAATAGGTGATTGCAAAGAGCAGGCAGATTTTCCATCAACGCAACCGGGGCCGTGTCAACCCAGCGGGTGAGTTTTGGGAAAGGGTCAGGGACCTGGGCATAAAGTTGCGTCAGAAAAAGTAGATTCCAAAAACTGAGTAAAAGGACCTTTTTCATATCGTGCGGTAACTTACTTAAACAAAACCATCCTGTTAAACCTGTCTACTGCAGGTAGATTCAAATAGCTTCTAAAATAACTTATTTCAAACCGATTACTCTCCCTTCAATTGTACCCGCAGCCAAGGTTCTTCATAATCATGACCTTCCATTGTTAAATAATTGGCAAACCTCGGAAGGAAAATAGTCTTACGGCGGCTTCCTAAATCGATGACCAGTTCATCTCCATATTTATTTAACTGGAGTTTTTCGGCATCTGCAAATGGAACCCTTATTTTTATTTCGAAACCACCTTTGGTGTCGGTTATTTCAAAAGGATTATCCAGGTGTAAGACAGCGGCGGCATCGTGATCTTGATAAACCGTATCTCCAATCTTTTCTAGTAAAGTGCTGCCAAAAACTTCCTCGCCTTGATGACCTACTTTTAGAACTGGGATCGGTGCAAAAGAAGATTCAATCTCTTGCATATAGGTAGCTTGTTTTTCCAAATATTTAGAAAAAACGGTGCCAGCAGCTTCTTCAGGTAAGATGCGATTCACGACTACGGCATCTACATTATAACCATATAATTGCAAGTAAGTATAAGCTCGTTTAGCCTCTCGGACTACCATCCGTTCTGGATTAGCTACAATACGGATGGAGCAAATATCTGGTTGAAGAAATACTTTCTGTATACTTTGGAGTTTGTCAAATAAAGCCTCCATTTCCTCCAAGCCTTTATCAAGTGGTACGCCTGTAACGAGCCGCACGCCCTTACCAACGGTGCGCATAGCAAATTTTCGACCTGGGAATGCCTTCATAATCCAGGATTGCGCAATTTGAGGAAGCGAAAGTAAGGTCAAAGTCTCTCCGGTAGGGGCACTATCTATGACAATGAGATCGTATTCATCTTCTTGATAATACTTTTCCAGCCATAAGAAAGCAGATGCTTCTTCCATACCTGGCAATACTGAAAGTTCCTCTGCTACCACATTGTCTACACCTTGCCAGCGGAAAATAGCCCGCATTAAATGGCGCATATTATTCCAATATTTTTGCATGGAATAATACACATCGAACTCTTGCCCCCAGAGATTGGGACCTATCTGCGTAGGTTCGGGTTGTAATTCTATATCTAATGCATCCGATAAACTGTGTGCTGGATCAGTAGAAATGACTAAAGTTTTCTTACCATTTTTGGCCGCTTTCATAGCAGTTGCAGCGGCAATAGTTGTCTTGCCAACGCCTCCCTTCCCAGTAAATAAAATGATGCGCATAAATTTGTTTTTCTATGGAACAAATTTACCCATGAATAGATCGATAAATATTATGGTTTTGCCCATTTATTTTAATGACTTTTATCTTTAAAATTGAATAATACGTTCAACTTTTCCACCACTTTCTAAAGCGATTTGAAAGTTCTCGTTTTTACCTTTTTGTTTCCCCAGAGTCTGAATACTTACATTATAAGTACCTGGACTTAATATAAAAGATCTAGGATTAGTACTGGCGCTTTTATACGTTCTACTACTATCGATACTTTTCCCAGTTTTGGCATCTTTAAAAACTACCAGGGCATCGACTAGTTCTGCTCCGATCATGGCGCCAATGAGTACCTCTCCGGATTTAAAAACATGTTGGACAGGTTTTGTCTCACCTGCTTGAATAGTAATATTTTCGAGTCGGTGCTCCTTAGTGTATCCTTTAATTTTTTGGGCTAAAAAATGGATATGATAAGGCCACGGATCCACCTCGATTTCTAGGACTTCG
>CAXIDD010000126.1:0-10723 GCA_964021975.1 uncultured Saprospirales bacterium
TCGGTTTAAAAAAACCTAAAGTTGATCCTTGGAAAAAGGATCGCATCATTTATAATGCTGCTAATTTGAGTTTGGCTCAGCAAAATGCTTTGGTTGCGGCGAATCAGTACGCTTTATCCCAAATTACAGGACCTCCAGGTACTGGAAAATCCTTTACCATTGCAGCAATTGCAATAGATGCAGCTTGCCAAAGAAAGTCGGTACTAATTGTTGCTAAACATGATCAAGCGGCAGATGTAATCGCTAAAAAAATCAAGCAAGATCTTGATTTACCTAATCTAGTGGTGCGGATTGGTAAGAGTAGAGTCTATAAAAAAGCACTAAAGAGTAAACTACAAAATTTAATCAATGGAATTCAGAGTCATTACATTCGGGAGATTGATGCCCAAGGTGTAAAGCATCATATTGTACAAACAGAAAAAGAGCGAAAGAAGCTAGAAGATATTTTACTTAAGCGAGAGGAAAATGAGTTACTAAACAGCCAATTCTTACAAAACGCTTCTACGAACCTTTTACAAATGGTTAAACGTTTTTTCATAGAACGCAAAATCCAAAACACCTTACCTTATTGGGAAGTTGTCCGGACTTGGGAAAAAAACACAAGTACCAAAGTAGCCTTGGTTAAGCGTTTTGCAAAAATTTTCTTCCATTGGAAATTACAGTCCGCCTTAGCGCAGGACCGTCAAACTTTTGTGAGCCTTTTAAACGAATTGAAACAGCGCAGAAAAGGTCATAAGAGTGACTTCACTCAAGTAGCAAACTACGAACTACTATTTGAAGCACTCCCCATTTGGATAAGCACAACTAGCGAAGTAAGTCAGTTAATCCCCAATCAAACCGAATTATTCGACTTGGTAATTGTTGATGAAGCTAGCCAATGTGATATAGCTAGTGTTTTACCTGTTTTACAAAGAGGGAAAAAAGCGATTGTAGTGGGTGATCCAAAACAACTTCGTCACCTATCTTTTCTTTCAAAAAAGAGGCAGCGGGCTTTACAAGCACAATATGAACTTTATAGATGGCAGGGACACCCTGTATTAGATTACCGAGGTAAAAGCCTATTAGATAGTATCAATTATACGATTGAAAATCAACATCAAATCCATTTTTTAAACGAGCATTACCGAAGTGAGCCTGACATCATTCACTTTTCAAACCATACTTTCTATGATGCGGCTTTAAATATTATGAAGATGCATCCACATAATGTGTCTAACCATAATATTGAACTCCACATCTGTGCGGGCCAACGCAATGCACAGGGTTATAATGAAATAGAAGCTATGGCATTATTTAAGCAGTTAGAGAAAATAGCAACCGAAAACCCGGACCAAACCATTGGTATTTTATCTCCGTTCAGAGCGCAAGTAGATTACTTAAAAAAACAATTGGTAAAACAGTTTTCTATTTCTTTTATTCAAGACCACCAAATATTGGTTGGAACCCCCTATCATTTCCAAGGAGAGGAAAAAGACATCATGCTTTTATCTATGGCGATTGATGACGATGCACACGCCTCCACATTTAGGTATTTAAATCGACCAGATGTTTTTAACGTCAGTATTACCAGAGCAAAAACTGGCCAACATATTTTTTTATCCGGTGATGCCAACAAGTGGAGCAAAGATTTTCTTTTAGCTCAATACTTAGATTCAATTGTAGGAAACAAAAGAAATCAAAACAAGACGCCTGATCAGCTAATAGACCAATTTGCAGAGGAGTTGGAGGCTGCCTTAGTGGAGCGGGGTTATACGAATATTCAGCACCGTATCCAAATAGCAGGATTTAAGGTAGACCTAGCCATTATCCAAAAAGACAGAACCCTTGCCATTGACCTTGTTGGGTTTCCAGGCGCCATGCAGCGGGCCTTTCCACCGGATAAGCACCAGATGCTTCGCAGAATAGGTATTCCTGTTTTTGTTTTGCCACATGCTAAGTGGCTCGTCAACCCAACACGTTGTTTAGAGGAGTTGAAAATATTTTTAGATAACCCCAAAAGAAAAGTTACGAACTTCTAAGAAAAAGCTGTTTGAATCTACCTGCAGTAGACAGGTTTAACAGTATGATTTTGTTATTGCCCTTTTTTGAAGGCCCCCTAGATTTATCGAGATTTTACTAGACTTGGCCGAGGAACTTAGCATTCAAGCACTAAAACACTTAACTATAGAATAGGCTTTTTGAAAGTGGTAAGTAATTGGTCATAAAAATAACTTTCAAAACACTGAAAAGAGAAGTACCTATTTATTCATTTAAAATCAATTACCATGAACTTTGGATCTGGCGCTGCAATGAATCAATCTGTTAAGTCGAACCGGACTTTACAAAAACGGCTGCGTAACCCGCTTAAGGATCGTTACAAAGCCAAGGTTTTAAAGCATAAAAATCCAGCAACTAATATCAATATTAGAGAATTGAGTGGAGGTGAAATAGAGAGGGCTAAAATGAGGATTCAGGAAGATTCACGGAAGCAAAAAATCCAGCAACTCAAGATTGGCTTAGTCACCCTAGCTATTTTAGTAGCCATTTATTGGTATGGAGATTGGTCTATTGATTGGAGCAACTGGATGGCCTATTAGATACCACATTCTTTGTCTTTATGTAATTTCAGGCAAAATTTACTTTTGACTGCGTTAATCCCGCATTTACTGCAGGACGCTGATGCCCTGCATCATCTACGTTTTTTGCCTTGTCAAAAGCATAATTTTCCTCTGAACTTAAATTAAACATAATACTGTCCCATTACTTACTGTATTTTATCTATTCTTTCTCTAATCACTTTAAATCCGTCTACTTTCCTTTAGGAATTATCCTTATCTTCCCCGATGCAAAAAAATCCGAGTGCATTGATGAAAGCAGTTATTCCGGTGGCGGGGGCAGGTACACGCCTTCGTCCTCTAACTTATACACAGCCTAAGCCGCTTATCCCAGTGGCGGGCAAGCCAATTATTTCTTTTATTATTGACCAATTAGTAGCTGTTGGAGTCGAAGACTTTGTCTTTGTAATTGGCTATCTGGGAGAAAAAATAAAAGACTATGTGGAGCAGCATTATCCGCAACTAAAAAAGGAATTTGTCACACAGGATCGACGTCTAGGCTCTGCGCATGCCATCTGGACCGCTCAAGAATACTTAAAAGATGCCTCGGAGTTGGTTATCTTTTTCGGGGATATTATCGTAGATGTTGATTTTGCAAAAATTGTGAACGCCCAACACAGTACCTTTGGAGTAATTAAAGTCAAAGACCCTAGAGAATATGGTGTGGTAGAGTTTGATTTTGAAAGACCCGAGAACCAATCCTTTGTAAAAAAAGTGGTTGAAAAGCCCAAAATCCCTAAATCAAACATGGCAATGGTCGGCTTCTATAAGATTAAAGAAGTAGATCTTTTGTTACAATCTTTATCTTATAACATTAGCCATAATGTCCGGACCAAAGGAGAGTTTCCGCTTACCGATGCACTGATGAGAATGATTGAAAAAGGCGTTCTCTTCGAAACTGTTCAAGTAGATAATTGGTACAATTGTGGCAAAAGGGATGTACTTCTGGAAGCCAATTCTATCATGCTGGAAAAGAAAGGCTTTGCCTCCAAGAATCTACCAGATTATGAGAACTCCATCATTATTCCTCCCGTCAGTATTGGCCAAAATTGTCGAATTTCTAATTCGATTATCGGTCCGCACGTAACCATTGGCAACAACGCCAGAATTAGCAATACCATTCTCAAAGATTCAATCATCGGCAACTACGCTTCCCTAAATGAGGTAGTACTCCAAAAATCAGTCATTGGTAATGATACTTCAATCACGGGCCTTAAACAAAGTCTGAACATCGGTGATAATACCGAAATTGACTTTAGCTGATCTCTCTTTTGGCCCGATTTCGTGTAAACAACACATATAAAATAGGGACAATCAATAATACAAAAGTAGTCGAGGTGATTAGCCCTCCAATAATGGTCCAGCCCATTGGGGACCACAGTGATCCACCTGCTAAAGTTAGTGGTAACAGGCCTAAGATTGTCGTTAAAGTAGTCAACACAATCGGCACAAAACGGACTTCACCTGCTTTTTTAGCAGCAGCCTCAACCGTTTCTCCTTCTTCGTAAAGTGTATTTGCAAAATCTACCAATACGATCGAATTATTGATGGCAATACCAATCAGACTCGTCAAGCCAACAAAAGCTGTAAAAGAGAAATTAATTCCCGTAAACAATAGCGCTAAAATAGATCCAATGATGGCTAAAGGCAAAGCAGAGAAAATAATCAAAGGTTGCGTAAAGGACTTGAATTGAATAATCAATACACCCAAAATCAATAGAATAGCCAACATCGTCGCAATACCAAGACCACCAAAAGATTCACTGCGGTTTTCTAAGTCTCCTTTGAAGGTATAGGAATACCCCGGTGCCCATTCGATTTGATCTAGTTCCTGTTGAACTTCGGCCACTGCTTCATCCAAAGTCACGCCTTTTTTTAAATCGGCAAGGATGGTGGCGGTACGTCGGTTGTCCAAATGTGTAATCCTACTAGGTGCCTCTGCAAAAGATATGGTAGCTAGTTGTTTCAATGGAACAAAACGTCCATTGAGCGATTGAACTTTGATGTTATCAAAATACTCCAATTCAAATTTTTCATGAAAATGGTAGCGCATGACCAAATTAAAATCTTCAGCATCCTTGTCCCGAAATTTACCGACTACATTTCCACTGACGTAGGTACGAATGGTCTGATCAATCTGGTAAATCGGCACCCCGAGTAACATGGCTTTGTCCCGATTTATTTTGAAATATAAATCAGTGCTATTGGTCCGTAATGGATTGTTTACATTAATGGCACTTGGTGCCGCCAAGACCGCATTTTCTACCTGCCGAGCATATTCCTGAAGTTGGTCTAAGTCATCACCAGAGATAGACAACTCAATAGGTGCTTGCGAGGGTGGTCCCTGAACAAATTCTTTTACATCAATCCGAGCATCGGCATAGTTAGCAAATTCAGCCCGCAACTCATCCAAAAAGGCATAAAAAGCGTCTATTTCATATTCTTTCAAGACAACGAATACTTCTCCAAACGAATTAGAATAGTTGACACTGGGTACATTATAATAGATACGTGGATTACCATGTCCAATGTTAGAAGCGTAATAATCGACTTCTTCTTTTCCTTCTAAGACCTCTTCTACATAACGCATCGAACGATCTGTAGCATCTAAATTACTTCCATTAGGTAGGGTTACGGTGATTCGAAACTGAGGCTTTTCTGCTTTTGGAAAAAAAGACAAACCAACCAATGGAAATAAGGCTAATGCCCCAACTAAACTTAAAATAGCTAAGCCCATCGTCACCCATTTATAACGCATCGCTGAATTTAGTAGTTGCCGGTAAGGCCCACTGACAAATTGCTGCATCTTTGTAAAGACGAAGGTTTGCTTTATCTCTGTATTCTTTTTCTCTTTTAAAATCCAACTTGCTAATAATGGCGTCAAGGTGATGGCACCGATCAAGGAGGCAATTAAGGTTGCGATCACGGTAATGGGCAAAGCCTTAATAAAAGCACCAGTCACGTCTGGCATCATTACAATCGGGATAAAAGCCAAAACAGTTGTCAAAGTCGCACTTGTGATGGGAGCTATCAATTGTTGGGTACCGGCGATGGCCGCCTCTTTCCGGCTGTAACCCTGGGCCAGATAACGTTCAATATTCTCAATAATAGCAATCGAGTTATCTACTAAGAGACCTAGAGCGACCACCAGCCCCGCAATAGAAATTTGCTGCAAAGCAATAGCTAGCATCACAATACTTGCCGAACGGAAGCCTAAGGCTAAGAAGATAATGACTCCGACGAGTAGAATGCCCTGTAAAAGGTTATTCAAAAAGCCGTTGACGCGGGTTTCTACACCTTCTGATTGATCAAAAACGTAGTCCAACTCCATTCCTTCTTGTAGATTAGCTGCTGCGAGCGCTTCTTTTACAGGTTCTGAGATAGAAAATATATTGTAGCCATCTTTCTGTTGTACATTGATATACAAACATCGCCGACCATTATAACGTGCCAACCAGCGTTCATCTTCGTAATCGAAAAACACATCTGCTACATTGTCTAAATACACCAAGCGACCATTATATGAACCAACTACGGTGCGTTTAATTTCTTCTAGGTCTTCGTATGCCCCGGAGGTTTTGATATTATAAGACCGACTAGACACCTTGACCGCACCGCCTGGAATGTTAGCATTATTACTTTGCACCGCATTGGCAATATCATCCGGAGAAATATTCATATTGGACATTAAGACCGGATTCAAAGCAATCCGAACTTCTTGTTCAGGGTAAGCATCAATTTCTACTTTCCGGACACCATTCACCGTTTCAATCACCTCTTTTAACTCCTCTGCTTGCAGCTTCAAATCTCGGTAGGAGACGGTTTCGCCAATTAAGGCTACCTGAAAAATCGCAACCGTATTGGTGGAAAACTTACGCACGCTGAGGTCGTATAAATCTGCCGGCAACTCATCCTGTATCTCTGTGACTTTACCTTGCACATCCTCAAAAGCCTCATCGGCATCGGTGCCAAATTCAAATTCTACCTCTGTGACGGATACACCATCTCGGATAGTAGTAATGACTTCTTTGATATCATCTAATTCGTTGATGGCTTCCTCAATAGGATCTGTCACCTGGCTTTCTACATCCTCAGGGTTGGCACCAGGATAAACGGCTACCACGGCCATATTAGCGATATCCAATGCTGGATCTTCCCGCTGAGGCATGGTTAAAAAAGCACTGAGGCCCATGACAAAAAGAAAGACAAAGGCCGTCAGTGTAAATTGATAATTGGATATAGAAAATTTTGGAATATTCATTTCTTAGTCGTTTGGTGGTTTTTTGATTCCTTGGTTTGGTGGTCAACGCTTCGATCATTCAATAATCCGGACAGCTTGTCCATCTTCTAGATAGCCTGCACCACTTACCACTACCTGCTCTCCAACTTTTAGTCCAGAAGTCACTAAAACATGCGCTCCTTCGATTCGAAAAATGTTAATTGCCCTTGATTTTGCTTCCTCGTTTTCAACTACAAAAACTTTTCCTGTATAACCATCAGCAGCTACAAGCGCCCCGGCATCCAGTACCAATACTTCCTTTTTTTGTTGGGTTAGCACGTTTACATTAGCGATGAATCCAGACAATAATTTTTGTCCAGCTGGATCGACTTTAAGTTCTACTTCGTAAGTACCGGTGTATGGATCTGCTTGACCAGCAATAGCCTCTACAGTCCCTTTAAAGTCTTTGCCTGGGTAGGCATCGAACTGAACTACGGCGGGATCACCTAGATTAATGTGGATAATATCTTTGTCCGTCACACTAATTTTAACCACCTTAATTTGATCATTAGAACCTAATAAAAAGACCGTCCGGCCCGGTCCAACCAATTCATTGGATTCTACATATTTCTTTAGAATGGTACCAGAACTAGGTGCAATAATTTTCGAATATTGTAGATTATAATCTGCAATCGATTGGTTTTGGCGGCTCAAATCTACCCCTGTTTGAGCGGCAGCTAATTGATTTTTAGCATTCTCCAATTGTACTTCTACATTTTCTAATTGTTCCAAAGTAGCGACACTATCGGTATACAGGCCCTTGACATTGCGGTAATCCCGCTCTGCTAATTGGAGGGCAAGGGCTGCATTTTCTAAATCAATTTTAGCCTTAGATTCAGATAAATTCGCCATTTGTGCTTGTGCTTGAATTTCATCCAATTGTAGAACAGCTAATAATTGACCTTTTCGGACTTTTTGTCCTTCATCTACTACCATTCTTTGAATAATTCCGCCTGTTTTAAAACTGAGGTTGATTTCTTCTTTAGCTGATAAGCGACCGCTAGCAATAACTTTTTCTTGAAACACCTGGCTTTCGATTGTACTAACATTTACCTGCCTTGGTGGTATTACAGTATTTTCAGCTGCTTTACTTGGGCTACAGCTTTGGATGTATAAGCTCGATACGGAAAGTAATAGAATATAGATGGATAATTTATTTGACATGATGGTTTGCTTTTTGATGATGTTGAAAATGCTTTGATGCTGGGGAGACGATGCAAAGCATCGACTTTACCGCAGCTTGTAGCTGGCACTGGCTTTTTCTAGCGCTGCTAGTTTGATTTGATAATCGTAGCGTGCGATAATGCCTTTTTGTTGAGCGGTTGTCTGTCTGGTTCGGGCATCCGTCCAGGTCACTAAATTAGCTTGGCCTTGTTCGAATTTTTTATTGATTAATTTGAAAGCTTGTTCGGTTGCATTGACCTCGGCGGCGGCTTGGCTAACCGCTTTACGAGCAGCTTCTACGTCATACCAGGCTTGGACTACTTGCAAGCCGATCTGCTGTTTAAGGGCTTCTTTTTGCTGAAAGAGCTCCATTTTTTCGATCTGTACTTGTTGCGTTTTAGCTTTTTGGGTTGGTTGAAAAAGCTTCCAACTCATCACCAGAGAACCCATGAAAAAGTCGTCTTCATCTGTGAAACTAAAACGGGTACCTTGCACGCCATAATCTGCAACCAAGTTAATGGTAGGTAGGTACGATCCCCGATTGATTTGAATTTTTTGATCCGTAGCGGACATAGCGTAATTTAGCTGATCAAGTTCTTCTCGGCTTTGAATGGCCTGCAAACGATTGGTTTCCAAAGCCGAAACTTCAATTGCCGAAAAGCTCCGTTCAGCTGGTAGTATTTCGTTGGTATAATCTCGGTTCAAGAGGAAATTAAAAAAGCTTTGGGCTACTTTTTTATTCTTTTCCGCTTCTGCTAATTGCTGCTTCACCTCTTCTACTTGTGCACTCGCTAAATAGACCACATCTTTGGTCACTTGATGATTGTTAAACAGACTTTCCGTAGTCCTTAGGTTTTCCTCTACCAACTGAAGCGTATTTTTGTATAAATCAAAAGCCTCAGAAGCCTTCCAATAATTGAAGTAAGCTGTTTTTACTTCTGCTACTAGAGTTCTTTTATAGGCATTGATTCCAATCCGGTTTACTTCTACCAGCTTCGTTTGAATCTTTTGATTGTTGATAATAGCGTTGTTGTAAATAGGCATAATGACTCTTAAAGTTGTTTCCTGCTCCGTTTCACGCAGGAAATTCTCTTCCACATTATCGATCGGTTGATATTCGGGGATGACTGGATAATCCGGAGAAGCGGATTGGCCGAGTTGGTTAACGATGTTTAAATTTTGGTAAAGGGGGTTTACCAAATCTCCAACTGGTATTACAAAAGCTCGACCTCCACGCGCCACCGAATAACGAGACTCAATCGATAGTTGAGGCAAAAAATTAGCTTTGGCTTCTTGTAATACAGCAAGACTTTTATCGTACGATAAGTGCTGCTGTTTCAAGGCAATATTGCTTTGCATAGCTTCCTGAATGTATTGGTCTAGTACAGACTGTCCACTCAGATAAGCACTGGAAAAGAGTAATAAACAAAAGGAAATAAGGATTCGGGTAAACATGTAATTGGCTTTTATAGTAGCAAAATGCAAACTATAGAAGCGCAGCGCCAGCATTCTTACATGAGTCGTTGTATTCTAAAGTTGAATTGAATAAAAGGCTATGTGAAATGTAGTATCGTTTCTTAATATCGATTGTGAAGATCACTGGTCTTCAATAAATCACCAAAGGGATGATTACCATGATTGAATACTTGACAAGCGCCAGGTAGGTCTTTTGTTTTTTTTAATAAAGTCTGGGCTACAGCATCAATTGCAGGCTTATCTTGAGGATCGAATGCTAGCCATAAAACCTTAGTCATCGCACCTTTTTCTACCACCAAATCACAAACTTGTTGCCAGAAGAGCGCCTCTTGATCTGGCTTTTGCCAGCGTTTTAACCATTGCCAGGTCTGTTTATTTTTTCTTTGGTAATAAGTATGAATGGCTTTTATTCCTGCCAGAGTATCTTCAAACTTTTGAGCTACAGCCGCTGCTATTTTATCCGGATCACCTAGGCTATTGGCAACTTCTTTTGCTCTAATAACTTCGTTTTTGACCTGGTAGTTCTTTACTTCAATGAGCAGGACTTTTTTATTTTCAAAAATTGCTATAAAATCAACGCCTTTTAAACCAACTCCACTAAAGCCCTGGAAATAAGGATGGTCATCATACTTCTTAACCGCCCAGTGGCTTGGCGCGAAGCTAAAAGAGAGATCACCTTCTTGAAAAAAAAGATCCATAGCAAAAATAGATAAAGCAGTCGTTTGAAAATCGAGCAATCGTAAAATACAAATGTCTAAATTAATAAAAGCTATTTTTAGAGACATACCGTGCTAACGGTTCTCGGGCTTCGCCCTCTTTTATTGTGTAGTAGGGTTTGGAGTACAAGTCCAAACAAAAAGGAGTGCCAAATGGCACTCCTTTTTCTAATATTGAGTATAAATACGAAATAGCCGAAGGTTGAAAACTTCGGCGCTATAGCTTAGCCATTCTCAAGGGCAGCAGCACCACCAACGATCTCAAGGATCTGTGTAGTAATGGCTTCCTGACGGGCTTTGTTGTAATCTAATTTCAGTTCTTTTAGCAACTCGTTGGCGTTATCCGTTGCTTTATCCATAGCGGTCATCCGTGCACCGTGCTCTGCTGCGTGGGTGTCAAGATTAAATTTATGGAAAGTATTTTTCAGGATACTAGGCACTAAGTATTCTAGTAATTCCTCTTTGTCTGGCTCGAAGATATAATCTGCACGCAT
>CAXIDD010000127.1:0-10711 GCA_964021975.1 uncultured Saprospirales bacterium
ATATAACCGGAGGGGTACGGCAGCGGCCTTTCTTTCGGCAGGATATAATACCCAAGTGGGGAAAGGAGCATTTGCCGCAGGCTTAGGGTGGAAACAACAAAATGGCCGTTTCTTCCTACGGCTTGAACCTGGCCTGGCAGTTGGATCAACGATAATGACTCCATCTAACAATGCATCCTTGGATGAAGCGGCGATGGATATTGGAAACGGCACCAATTTTGACCCTCAGGCAGAACCGGATCAGGGAGCTATTCCGAATAACATTACAGCAGATCAACAAAGAAATTTTGACGCCCAGTTTGCTTCTTTATCTATTCCATTCACACTTGGCTATCAATTTAAAGAAAAATGGAGCTTGGAAGGTGGTTTGCAATGGAGTCATGCACTTAGCTTGAAGGCTACTCAGGTTTTGAATGAATCAGCAGTTAATAGATTACAAAATGGGGCCACTTCCGTTTATGCTGTTGGTCAAGAGAATGCCAATTTACGGAACTTACTAGCCCAACCATCTTGGTTGGAAGGTCGCATGGCACTCAACTATCGGTGGTCCAAGAGATTGGAGCTACAAGCAGCTTATCGTTTTGGCCAAGTTGATTTTGAAAGCGCTAATTTAACCTGGAACCGAGATCAATATGCTTTAAGATTACGATATAGGTTACGTTAGAGACAAAGCTTCTTAATTTTCGTGGCTAGTTTGTATATTTCGAAAAAAAAGATGCTCGATTGTCAAAAGGATTTATTCAACTTAGATAATAAAGTGACGTACCTGAATTGTGCCTACATGTCGCCACAACTCAAATCCGTAGCTCAAGTTGGGAAGCAACAGATAGATAGAAAAGACCAACCCTGGACAATTAGTATTCCAGACTTCTACGAACCTGTCAAAGCATTAAAAGCAGCTTTTGCAAAACTTATCCACGCCGAGCACTCTAATCGAATTGCGCTGATTCCTTCTGCGTCCTATGGGATTGCCACGGTTACCCAAAATATTGACCTGCAAGAAGGGCAAAAAGTACTGATGCCCGCAGAGCAATTTCCGAGTAACTATTATTCTTGGGAGCGACTTTGCCAGAAAAAGGGCGGTCAAATCCATTTTGTTAAGGCACCCGATAATTTAAATCGTTCAGAGGATTGGTCTGCCAGAATCATTGAAGCCATCGATGGACAAACCGCCGTGGTCGCACTTGGACATGTCCATTGGGCAGACGGTTCCCTATTTGACTTAAAAGCCATCCGAAAAGCCTGTGATCGAGTAGGGGCTTACTTGATTATTGATGGTACGCAATCCGTCGGGGCATTACCTTTTAATGTACAAGAAATAAAACCAGATGCATTGATTTGCGGAGGTTATAAATGGCTATTGGGACCGTACTCCTTAGGTCTAGCTTATTATGGCCCACGGTTTGACGATGGCATCCCATTAGAAGAAAATTGGATTAGTAGGCACAACAGCGAAGATTTTGCTGGTTTAGTGAATTATGAACCCCGTTATCAAGCCGGGGCGGCGAGGTACTCAGTGGGGGAGCACAGTAATTTCTTTTTGGTACCCCAACTATTAGAAGCCATTACTCAATTGAATGCTTGGCAGCCTGAAAATATTCAGGAATATTGTAAACACATTGCTACAGATGCGATCCATAGCTTATTGGATATGGGCATGCAAATTGATCAGAGTGCGCAAAAGGCACATCATCTTTGGGGGGTTCGTTTGCCAAAAGGACTTGATTTAAAGCGACTAAAAAGTTCTTTTTCTGAGAATAATGTTTTTGTATCTCAGCGAGGAAATGCCATACGCGTCGCACCACATGTATACAATACTAAGACAGATTTGAAATATCTTGTTGGCTGTTTTACGGAGGCACTGGTAAATTATTAATGGAAGTATATAAATTTAAAATGTTAGAGCATTAAAAGCCCTTAATGAGTATTCATTAAGGGCTTTATTTATAAAGAAGCGATTTGAAATTGGCTATTGGAATTACACATTAAATCTAAAATGCATCACATCGCCATCTCCAACCACATATTCCTTACCTTCTACAGATAGTTTACCAGCATCTTTTACGGCTGCTTCAGAACCATACTCAACGTAATCAGCATATTTGATGACTTCGGCGCGGATAAAACCTTTTTCAAAATCTGTATGAATGACACCGGCAGCTTGAGGGGCTTTATCACCTTCGTGGATAGTCCAGGCGCGTACTTCTTTTTCACCGGCAGTGAAATAAGTGATGAGATTTAATAATTTATAGCTGGCGTTAATCAACTTATTTACACCAGGCTCAGAGAGTCCCATATCCGCTAAGAATTCTAATTGCTCCTCCTTATCTTCCAATTCTGCAATATCTGCTTCAATCCCTGCGCTGATTAAGATGACTTCTGCTTTTTCATCCGCAACGGATGCCTGAAAGGCCTTGGTGTGGGCATTGCCATCGTGAACGGCTTCTTCTTCTACATTACAAACGTAAAGAATTGGTTTAGCCGTCAATAACATCATTTCCTGAAGTAGGGTTTTGGCTACCTCACTATCTCCTACATCCAAAGAACGAGCTGGTTTTTCACTTTCTAGGTGAGCAAGAATAGATTGCCCAATCTCAACCGCTTTGACCGCTTCTTTATCGCCACTTTTGGCATTTTTCTTCAACTTCTCGAGCCGTTTTTCAACGGTGTCCATATCTTTGAGAATCAACTCGGTATCAATGGTTTCTTTATCTCTGATGGGGTCGATATCTCCATCAACGTGTACTACATTGCCATCTTCAAAGCAACGGACCACGTGGATGATGGCATCTACTTCCCTGATATTACCAAGGAATTGATTTCCGAGGCCTTCTCCTTGGCTTGCGCCTTTAATCAAACCGGCGATATCTACAATCTCTACCGTAGTCGGTAAGACCTTCTGAGGATTTACCAATTCCGCTAATTTATCCAAACGAGCATCTGGAACGGTAATCATTCCAATATTCGGTTCTTTAGTTGCGAAAGGGTAATTCGCAGCCAATGCTTTAGCCGAAGTCAAAGCATTAAATAGCGTAGATTTTCCAACATTTGGTAGGCCAACGATGCCACACTTCAATCCCATAATTTTGTTGCTTTTATTTTGCAGGCGCGAAGATAAGGTTTTGTTTGGAATTTGACTTGGATTGAGGAGATAATTGCTACTTGTTGAGTGATCTGGAGCCCAATTTTTTAGTTTTTAGGAGAAGGAGGATTTATGGTTAGAGTTAGTAAGTAGTGTTTAATCCAAATAGGAGGTAAAACAGAATCATGCCATAGGCAGACAGGTTTTGCAGGGTTAGGCCTAAAATAGATTATGGAAATCCTTAAATTCTGAAAATTCTGTTTTCACAAAAGAGGATAGCAGAAATGATCAATGAATATCGATATCATATCACCTGCAACTTCTCATGAAATACCTTCTCGCTAACTGCTGCATAGGTAGCCGCTTTTTTGCGGAAATTTTCATAGGAATCATAGACTTTGCGCGCAAAAGGATCGCTGTTGGCTAAGTCTTCTACTACGGCTTTGGTTTTTTTACGCAGCTCATCCATGACTTCTTGTGGGAAGGTACGGATATCAATGCCTTGTGCTATAAATTCACTTAGTTTTTCGGCATTAGTGGCCTCCATTTTCATCCAGCAGTAGGTATTCATTTGAACAGCTGCGGCTCTGATAATGGCTTGTAAATCCGCGGGCAGCTCATCGTATAGTTTTTTATTGATTGTCAATTCTAAAACGCTACCGGTCTCATGCCATCCTGGTGTATAATAATACTTAGCAATCTCCTGAAAGCCCATTAAGGCATCGTGGTAAGGGCCTAGCCATTCGGTTGCATCGATAATTCCGCGTTCTAGGCCAGTATAGATTTCTCCACCGGCCATTAAGACGGGCGTACCGCCAACTTGTTCGAAAACCTTGCCTCCCAATCCTGGAATCCGCATCTTGAGGCCTTTAAAATCGTCGATTGTATTGATCTCCCGATTGAACCAGCCGCCCATTTGGACGCCCGTATTACCCCCAATCATGGGCACTACGCCGTAAGGTTCATAAAGTTCTTCCCAAAGTTCTTGACCACCACCTGCCACAATCCAGGAGGTCACTTGTTGGGCGTTCATGCCAAAAGGTACCGCTCCAAAAAACTGTGCCGCCGGGATTTTACCTGCCCAATAGTAAGCACAGCCACTACTCATTTCCGCTGCCCCAGAACGTACGGCATCAAAAGCCTCCAATGAAGGCACCAATTCGCCACCGCCATAGACTTTTATAGTGATGCGACCACCTGACATTTGATTAACGATATCTGCAAAAAAGTTGCAGGCTTCTCCAATCACCGGAAAATTGGGTGGCCAGGTAGTGACCATTTTCCATTCGTATTTTTTAGAAGAAACAAGGCCTGGTCCACTTTGCTGCGCATTGTTTTCGCTCATTAAACCGCGTAGGAAGAGTGGGAGAGAGATGGTACCGATCGCTGCTCCTTTGACAAAGGTTTTTCTGGAAATTTTCATACACTAAAATTGCGTTAAGCTACAAGATAGACTTTTTTTAAAAAGCAATGGATTTAGCATGCGATCTACATTTCATCAGTTGGAGATTTTTTGATAACAATGTTGGAGAATTAAAATTTATTCCTGTTATTGCAACAGTGTTGCATTTAAAGGCGTTTTAAATGCTCCATTAACAACATATAAAGCTTTTACGGTGATTGCTGCATCATGCAATCCTTACATTCAAAATTCAATCTATGGTCCAGTCTTCTAAGCATCAAAAAATAGCAGATTATTCTGGCGCAGCGATAAGTTTTCTCTGTGTGATCCACTGCGCGCTTACTCCCTTAATATTTTTAGCGAAGCCTTTGATCACTTCAGCTGCAAATGATCATCAGAGCAGATTTTGGGGAATGCTGAATTATGTTTTTCTCATCTTAAGCTTTATTGCCGTTTGGTATTCAACTAAGCATACCTTACACCCTGGGTATCGTAGACTTTTGTGGATTTTCTGGTCCTTATTTGCAAGTAGCATCATCTTGGAATTGGTACACATGGAAACAGGGGAGTGGTTGATGTATGGTAGTTCTATTGCATTAGCTACTACGCATTTAATGAACTATAGGCACTGCAAAAAGTGCAAGGATCAAACCATACCAACTTCGACTTTTTAACCTATAAGTGATTTAGTCCGAGTTTTGAGCACGACCATAAATAAGAGTCAGAAGAGTCTTTATAAAAATACTGTCAACATAAAGTTTTAATCTATTTACTAATAAACAATTTGTTTAAATAAAATAGACTTATTATATTTGTTGTCATGACCAAGCAACAAACACCAATTATAAAAGGTAGGGGCGCACAGATCAATACCCAAAACCGATTCAATCAATTTGATTATGAAACGGAGTTTGAGCAAGATCTGCAAACCACTTATACGGTTGTTTATCCTAAGTCTATCCTCAATAAAGTAAACAGTCCAGACATTGGGATGGCTTGGTCAATGAATCCTTACCAAGGTTGTGAGCATGGTTGTGTGTATTGTTATGCCAGAAATAGTCATAACTACTGGGGCTATAGTGCAGGTTTAGAATTTGAACAGAAGATTCTGGTCAAAAAGAATGCGGCTCAACTATTGGAAGACCAACTAAGAAGTAAAAATTGGCAGGCCAATACCATCATGCTTGCTGGTAATACGGATTGCTACCAACCGGCAGAAAAGCAGTTTGGAATCACCCGAGAAATATTAGAAGTACTTTGGAAATATCGGCATCCCGTCGGTGTGATCACTAAAAATAGCCTGATTTTAAGGGATTTAGAATTACTCAAGAAGCTGGCTTCTAAAAATTTACTACGCGTTTCCATTTCTTTGACTAGCTTAAATGAAGAAATCAGAAGACTCCTAGAACCCAGGACCGCTACTGCTCAACAACGCTTAAAAACCATTGGAGTGCTTTCTCAAGCTGGTATTCCCGTCAATGTTATGTTGGCTCCCATTATTCCAGGTATCAATGAACACGAGATCATGGCCATGGCCCAAAAATCTGCAGAACTAGGTGCCAAATCTATCGCCTATACTTTGGTCCGATTGAATGGTGATGTAGCCCAAATATTTGAAGATTGGATACATAAAATGATGCCCGACCGCGCGGAAAAAGTGCTTAACAAAATTAGGGCTTGTCATGGTGGCCAGCTAAATGATAATCGATTTAAAAAACGAATGGTAGGAGAGGGGCCGATTTCAGAAATGATCCGGCAGCAAGTTCATCTAGCTCGACGTCTGTATTTTAGCAAACAGCAAAAAATCCCATATAATTTTGATTTATATGAACAGTATAAATCCCCACAGCTAAAATTTAATTTTGACTGATGCATTACTTCACCCTTTCATCATTCCAATAATTGAGTAAAATGAAGCTACTAGATTATCAATACATTTATTTAATGCGCAAGCAGAGAAGCCGTCAACATAAGATTGGTATTTCTACTATCCCACGTAAGCGCTGGCAGACTATAAATCGTGCCGTAAAAGGGGAGGTATCTTTATTAGTATACCGCAAAGTATTTTTTGCCAGGTCTGTAGAGAAATATCTGCACTTAACCTTCAAGGCCTCTCGTTTTATTCTTGGTAATACAGGGAAAGGAGCAGGAAATACAGAATGGTTTCATTTTAGTTTTATTGAACGTTGGTTTGCTCGGCTTTGGATTGAAATATTCTGGATGGCCCCCGCTATTTTGATGGCAGCAGGAATCGTCATTTTAGCCTTTCTGAATGGCAATTGGGAAAATGTAGATTGGGCTTGGTGGGATGATTTCTCCTTAAAATAAATTGATGTACTAACGTAAAACAGCCCATTTCTCTGTTCCTAAATGCCGGCCTTTTTTATCTCGTTTAACCAAAAGGTATAAACCATTGTTGAGTTCATACTTTAGGTGGAATAAAGTGGCCTCATAATCTTCAACCAAGTGTAGCTCTTGATAATGTCGCCCAGAAAAGTCATAAACACTGATGCTATGAATTTGGTCATTAGATATTGCTTTTCTATTGGAAGTGTTGTGCTTTATTTCAACAGGTGCACTCTTTTGGCCATCTTCACAAATGTTGGTGATTCTAACTGAATAAGACCAGTTTTCATTGATTCCTTGAATTTTTAAATAAGGCCTAGTGGTCGCAAACCTCATCCAACGGCTTGAATGGCTCAGTTTGAACTCAAATAAGTATTGTTTAGCGTCCATCGGATCCCAACTTATTTCAAAAATGGTTCCTACGTTTGATTGTTGTACATCTCTTGGAGCTGCACAAGCCACCACATCAACCGGCGGCACCGAATCAGGTATGCCTAGCAAACTGTGTCTAGCGCCTCCTGGAGCTAACTGGGCCCTCATTCTCACTTTTTGCCCTTCCGTAAATATAGATACACAATAATCATAAGAAGCATCCATGAAATTCTCTACCATATCTAAACTACCACAAGTAGCTTTATTCATTTGGCAACCGTAGCTGGCGTAGGCCATCGAGGGTGTATCCTCCACAAAATCGCCGCCTGAACAACCACCGTAGTAGGTATGGTATAAGTTGAGCCAATGACCGATTTCGTGCGTTAAGGTACGACCTAGATTGTAGCCATAATCTAGGCTATTAATCCCAAAATTTCTATAATTAACCACAACTCCATCTGTTTCGGGTGGACCTCCAGGTAGTTGCGCGTAACCCAAGGTTTTATTCAAATCACAAACCCAAATATTCAAAAACTGATCACTTGGCCAGGCATCTGTTCCACCTGACTGGCTAGACTTCATGCTATTGTCTTTGTTAAAGTATCTCCGCGAGGTATATTTCCGAATAATACCTGTGGTAGCATTACCTTCCGGATCTTTGTCGGCTAAAACAAATTGAATCTTAGGATCACTAGCTTGTGGCCAACGGCTGCTTGCGTTCAAGGTGTGACCTCTGAAATCACGGTTGGTGGATTCTAGCTGTTCAATTATTTGTAAATCAGTGAAATTTTCCTCAGGGATATTATGAAGAATATGTACCACTACCTTAATAATCAATACTGTGTCTGGATCAGTGCTGCTACGTAAACCTTGATTCTTTTGATACAAAGTGGTGTATCGCTCATTGGATTGTTGCTCCAATTGAAAGTCAATCGAGCGCTGTAGAAGTTGCTCCATATAGCCATCCGTCCCACAGTCACTTTGAGACAGCAGTGCCTGTTTGCTCCCTATAAACAGGAGCAATACCATAAAAAACCAATGTTTTTGCATCGCACAAACCTTTTAAGTGGTTTAAAATCAATTATTGGCAAATAAGAGGAATCCAATCAGCAATTGGACTGGTAATTAGTTGAGGTAATCTAAGAGTGGTACTTGGTAAAATATTTAGAACAATATATTATATAATAAATATATGCATTAAATATCAATATAGCAAGTTATTGAGCGATAAGTGAATTTTGTAGTTTGACTTAAGTCTGTCTAAATGGTTCTTTTAGTGTAGTTTTAAAGGTGATAATTAATGCTTATACCAACTTAAAAAACCTTCTTTACCAAAAGGCTTTTCCCTACTTTTTGACTAATTAGTATGGGAGGATTGGCATCACAAGAGATCAATAAGCTTTGATCATAAGGTTCTTTTTTTAAGATTTCAATTAGTGTGCCTAATTTGATTTGGACTTGGTTCAAATATTGTAACAAAGCATTAGAACTATCTGCGAGTGCCGCAAGCTTTACTTTTTTGCCAATTGGGATATCTACCAGCGCATTAAAGGATTGTTCGGGTATGATTCCATCTTTATTAGGAATTGGTGATCCATGAGGGTCAATGCTAGGAAAGTCCAACATCTCATTCATGCGCTCAAATAATTTTTCAGATTGAATGTGCTCCACCTGCTCCGCGATTTCATGGACTTCTTCCCAGCCAAAACCCATTATTTCTTGCAGGAACATCTCTGTCAGGCGGTGTTTCCGAATAATTAGTGCAGCCGTTTTTTGCCCTTTCTCGGTTAATTCGATGGGCTTATATTTTTGGTAATTAAGCCATCCAAGCTCTTTTAGTTTCTTGACCATGTTGTTGGCTGTAGGCTTACTGACTCCTAGTTGTTTACTGAGTTCGGTAAGATTGATCTGACTATCCGCTTGATTGAGGTAGTACATGGCTTTGAGATAATCTTCTTTTACGGCCGTAGGCATGATACTGGTTTTTGTGCAAATATAGCGGAAAACAATTGAAGAAATCATTTGTTAGATTAATCTAACTTTATATATTTGTATCATCAAAATAAAAAATTTAAACAGCCAATGAAAAATATTAGCCTCTTTAAAATAGTGTTGATTGCTCTTGTTAGCTTGACAGCTGCTGCAGGGCATGCGCAAAATGCCGTTTTATCTGGAAAGGTGAACGCAGTAGGAGGGGAGGCCCTTGGTTTTTCTAGCATCGCCTTGTTAGGAACAAATCTTGGTGGTAGTGCAAATGAGGAGGGAGAATATGCCATTGCGAATATTCCACCAGGAACCTATAAAGTGATAGTTTCTTATCTGGGATATGAGACTACTCAAAAACGACTCACCCTAAAAGCAGGTGAGTCCAGTCAATTAGATTTTGATTTAATTGAATCCGCAGCCAGTATAGATGAAGTAGTAATTACAGGGACTCTAAAAGAAATGACACGCCTGGAAAGTCCCGTCCCAGTTGAGGTCTATAATCCAGTCTTCTTTAAGAAGAATCCAACACCTAATATCTACGAGGCCTTACAAAATGTAAATGGTGTCCGGCCACAGCTAAACTGCCAAGTTTGTAATACTGGAGATATTCATATCAATGGTTTAGAAGGCCCCTACACCATGGTTCTGATTGATGGAATGCCAATTGTAAGTAGCCTTGCGACCGTATATGGTTTGTCCGGTATTCCGAATTCACTGGTAGAGCGCATGGAGATTGTGAAAGGACCTGCTTCTTCTTTATATGGAAGCGAAGCGATTGGTGGATTGATCAATATTATCACCAAAAATCCAGATAAAGCGCCCATATTCACCGCAGATGTAATGGGAACTACTTGGTCGGAATTCAATGCTGATCTAGGCGTACGTTTAAAGGTAGGAGAAACTGCTTCCGTACTGACTGGCGTCAACTATTTTAATTACGACAATCCAATCGACAACAACAACGATAATTTCACTGATGTCACGCTGCAAGAGCGCATTTCCGTTTTCCAAAAATGGAATTTCAATAGAAAAAACAATAAGCTATTTACCCTAGCTGGACGGTACTACTGGGAAGATCGTTGGGGTGGTGAAATGGATTGGACCCAAGAATTCCGGGGAGGCTCCGAAATATATGGAGAGGCCATTACCACTGAACGTTGGGAATTGTTGGGCCAATATGAATTGCCTACTTTGGAAAATATGTTATTCTCTTTTTCCTTTAATAGCCATGAGCAAAACTCTGTTTATGGGGATATGCCTTATATAGGTGACCAAAAAATAGGTTTTGGACAGTTGACTTGGGATAAAACCCTTGGTAAGCATGACCTTCTTGTTGGTTCTGCGCTGCGATATACCTTCTACGATGACAACACACCAGCTACAGGAGGAGAGGCAAGTAATCCTGGAAATAATCCAGACGAAATATGGCTGCCCGGTGTTTTTGTACAAGATCAAATTGAATTCAATAAAAAGCACAATTTGCTATTAGGGCTACGCTATGACTATAACAACAATCACGGGAG
>CAXIDD010000128.1:0-10640 GCA_964021975.1 uncultured Saprospirales bacterium
CTTCAAACCTATACCAGCCAAAGGGTTCTGTAGCATGGACGAAGGTCAACAATCGTACGCCATTTTCCCATTGTACTGCACAAATGGCGGACTCCAAGTACAAATGAACGGCTGCCACGGGCCCTAAGGAAGAGATATCAAACTCCAATGCTGCCCCAGGGATTTTGGAAGGGGCAGGATTTCTATTGTAAGGGACATCAAATAGATCCTGTACAGGTTGGTAATCGTTCTTTTTCCATTGATCATATACCCAGCTAAACTTCCATTCTGGTGTCGCAAGGTTTGCCATCGGACGCAAATCCCATAAATCTGCTCGATCTAGGGAGAATCGTAAGCGGCCCTCTTTTTCCCAGATTAAGGCACCTACCATCCCGTTTCCAAGAGGAATGGCCTCATCCCATACTTTGGAAAGGGTATCGAAATGCAGGTCATTCGGAGATTCCTTTAATCCAGAAAAGGAATCCTTTTGAGTACAGGATAAGCAGCAGGTGAGTAAGAGGAAGAGGATTATTTTATACATGGCTTGTTTGGTATTGTAGCTTATTCGTTTAAATTTCTATACAACTTACTTAATTCCACATATTTTTCAGGCGTTCCGCTTTCAAATGGAACCATAAAGAAACTGTAAGAATAATTTTGCGTTCCATGGTACTGATATTTGGTTTGTGGCCTTGCGCCCCAGCTATTGTCCCCTGCCACACCACGCTGTCCTAAATCAATATTTATTTGTACCAAATCTTTTTCTTTGATATCAACCGTATGCTTGCGCCGATTAGAGGTTTCGTAATCGGTACCGGCCGTTGCATCAAAGTCTTCATTTTCCATATGGAGCGCGCTAAAGCTAAACCCTGCTTTTGTCCCTGAAACCAATAAGATGCCGCTATTTTGTTCATTAAAAAGGGTCATCCATCTGGTGTCCGTTTTGTAGCCATTTTCTTGCGGCCGGATATACGGTACATATTGTGCTGCCACTTTAGAGGTGTACAAATCTATGAAAGCAGAAGCTTTGCGGTCCTGGTAATTTTCCCAAGGTCCTCTTCCATAATAACTTAGGTTATTATAACTTTTTGGCATTTGCAGGCGCATACCGATTCTAGGAATATCACCTTGGTATTCGCTAGTGTTTAAGGTGTTGCTAATTTGAACCACGCCATTACCATAAATCGTATAGACCGACAGGAAAGTGGTTTCAACAGTAGGAAGCGTGTAGGTAACCCTTATCACGACGCTATCTGTAGAATTGCGGATAACTAAATCGCTTACCTTTAAATCATTTGAAGCTTCCTTCCATGCGATATTTCTCCGTTCCATACGACTTCCAAAATCATTATCCGTAGGAGCTCTCCAGAAATTGGGCTTTGGACCTTTCCCATCCTTCAATAAGTCTTGTCCCTGAAATTGATAGTTTGTAATTCTTCCTTCCTTTTCACTAAACACAAGGTTGAGTTGCTGATTGGAAACCGTAATGATGCCATTAACATTTTCAACCGATAAGACTGAATTTTCAGTAATATTCGTTTTGGCTTTTTTGAATTTCCGTGCTAAGGCAATTTGCTCCCGTGCGACTTCAAACCCGGCAGGTAATATTCCCCAATCGGCTTTAGTCCTTGCATTTATTTCTACAAAGTACTCGGTATTTTCTTCGAAGTCGATGTCTTGTAATGGAATACGAATCAGTTTTCCGGTGTGCGTTTCAACGGGCATATTTTCAATCGTAAAAGTCTTCAGTGTTTGTCCATCTGCTTTGATTTTTGCACTAAGATCAAATTGATCAAGATTGGTAAAATCGTAAAGATTCTCAACAAGAATTCTCAGCTCATCGTTTCTGTTGATGCCTTTGTGCTTGAAATTAATGTATTCATGTGCCTTCTTGACCTCATATAAAGCGGGTTGGGGGGTCCGGTCTGGAAAGACAATACCATTGTTCAAAAAGGTATTGTCATTGGGCATATTTTCACCATAATCGCCACCGTAAGCGTAATAGCGCTCGCCTTCCTCATTGGTTTTCCAGATAGATTGATCCACCCAATCCCAAATAAAGCCACCTTGTAGATTATCATATTGCTCGATAATATCCCAATAGTCTTGAAAATTTCCGGAGCTATTGCCCATAGCATGCGCATATTCACTTGGAATATAAGGTCGGTCGGTTTTCGACCTGCCGACCTCTTCAAAACGAGCGGGAGACGGATATTGAGGCACAATAATATCTGTATTGCTTTCCATGTCGTATAAGGAGGGGTCTGCATCTTTGTACGGTCTTTCGTATTGTACTGGCCGTTTGGTACGGTCGTGTGCCTTGATGGCATCATACCCTTTAAAAAAGTTAATACCATTACCTCCTTCGTTACCCATCGACCAAATAATCACCGACGGGTGGTTCCTATCGCGCTTTACCATACGAAGCATTCTGTCTACATGCGCTTTTTCCCATTCCGGTTTTTTCGCTAAGGAATACTTCCCGTAATACATACCATGTGATTCTATATTGGCCTCATCAACTACATATAAACCGTAGATGTCACAAAGTTCATAAAAACGTCTACCTCTGGGGTAATGACTTACACGGACGGCATTAATATTATTTTCTTTCCAGAGTCGAATATCTTTCAGGATTAATTCTTCAGACATGATATGTCCGGTTTCCGGATCTGTTTCTTGGGTGTTTACGCCTTTTAGGGTAATGCGTTGTCCATTAACCAAAAGCAATCCATTTTTTATTTCAACCGACCGAAAACCTATTTTTGAAGCAGTCGTTTCTAGTAAATCTCCCTGATCGTCTTTAAGTTCTAAAACAAAAGTATACAGATTAGGATGTTCTGCACTCCATGCTTTGACATTCGGAATCTTTGCCTGAAAATTAGCCGTAGTTCTTTCTGAATGTTCCATATAAAGTGGAGTTGTATTCGAAGCTACTTTTTGTTGATTGGCATCTAAAACCTGATAGGATAAGCTGGCCCCAACATTCTTATTTAAATGATTTTCTAGCTGGACTTCCACAGAAAATTCGCCATTTTGATAAGCTGCATCTAAGTCAGAGTTTACTTCAAAGTCCTGGATTCTTAACTTAGGTTGCCCATAAATAAATACATCCCGCTCAATCCCGCTGATCCGCCAAAAATCCTGACATTCTAAATAAGAACCATCTGTCCAACGAAATATCTGTAACGCGATGGTGTTCTTACCCGTCTTTAGTGCCTCACTGATCTTAAATTCAGCAGGTAGTTTACTGCCTTGAGAATAGCCAATATATACTCCATTGATCCATACAAAACCACCTGATTTCATAGCTCCAATGTGTAGGAATATTTCCTTATCCTGCCAATCTTTTTCCAGGATAAAGGTGCGCACATAAGAACCTACTGGATTGTATTCATCCGGAACATCACCTGGATTCTTGGGATATCTGGTATCGATCAATTCCATATCATCTGCGACGGGCGCTTTATAATCCGCAAACTCATATTGGTGGTTCACATAAATAGGTACACCGAAGCCTTCTACTTCCCAATTGGCAGGCACTTTAATGTCATCCCAGCCAGAAACGTCGAACCTAGGATTCATGAAGGCAGTAGGCCGATCTGCCGGGTTTCTTACCCAATTAAATTTCCAAACGCCATTTAAAGATTTAAAATATTTGGCTTGATTGGCTTTTAATTCTTCTACACTTGAGAAAGAAGTGAAGGAAGCATGTGCTGGTAGTTTATGCTCACTTATTACCTGTTCGTTCTCAATATAGGCCTTGTAATCTTCAGGACTATTTTGTTGTCCATAGAAAGGATTACACCAGGATAGTAGGAGTATTAAAAGATAGCAGTATCGTTTCATTTATTTACCTATTTTTTAAAGCTGGTTAAAATGCAGCTCTAATGATTAGTGCGAGAATCGAATTTAACGAGATGTTCTTATTGAAAAAATTAATGCAGGTGAAATGATTAGCACACAAAAAAATTAAGAAGAAGCTAATATAAATAATTTGGAATGGGTTTTTTATAAAAAAAATTTAGAGGGTTAACACCATTTTAACAAAAAATTACAAGCATTTTTCTTTAGATAACGTCTATAATAGAAAAACCTCACCCGAATGAAAAATAGACAATTACCATTACTTGTTTTGCTGCTGCTGTGTGGGCAGCTTTGCGCGCAACCTTCCTCCTTCCCTTTGCCCGTAGAGGCGACTGAATTTACCCGTTTAGGGAACTTAGGACAATCCCTCTTCTTCTCCAATCAAAGACCCGATGATGGTTCAGATCAACTATGGCAATTCGACACCCAAACAAATCAACTTCAGGAATGGAGCACTGATTCTACTTATCTAGTTGATTTCCACGTAAGTCCCGAAGGTATATTTTGGCTAGAAAAAGGCCTAAATAACCGCTTTGATGTAGGCCCAATAGAACTTTGGTTTTGGTCCGGAATAACAGGTGAAATTCCAGAACGCTTAGCATCTAATTCCGCTGGTTCTGCCAACTTAATTGATCATTCGGATACACATCTCTTTCTACACTTTGATGATATTATTTCAAGCCTAGACCTGAATACTTTACAAGTTCAGAATCTAGGATCTGCCCCTGTTCCTCGCCAAGAAAATCAAGGGATCGTTTGGCAAGGCCAATACTTTTGGAGTGTGATAGAAAACAATCAAATTTACCGTGCAGATCCGGAGACCGGCGTTCAACTTTTTTGGCAAGCCGAAGCACGGGTCTATAATTTCATCCCGCTTGGCGAGCGGTTACTTTGGCGAGAAGGCCCTCGTTTGACCCGGTATGATTGGGGCCAGCTAGCACCCGAATATTACTACGAATTTGAAGACTGGGATTTAGGAATAAGTTTCTTTGGAGAATGGTTTGGTGCCAGTTTACAGGATAGTCTTTACCTATTTCCCGGCGCAACTAAAACGCATGGGTCGGAACTTTGGCGTACCGACGGCACTGCGGAAGGCACCTACTTATTAAAAGATATTGCCACTGAAAGGACCGGAAATTTCGTCCCAAGTTCCTTCCCACGTTACCTACATCAAACCGCCGGAAAGATTCATTTTATGGCTTACACCAAATCTACGGAGCCCCAACAGCACTGGGAAAGCGACGGCACTTCCGAGGGTACCATCCAGCGATCACAGCGTCTAGGTCCTGACGATAGAATCTATCTTGGTTATTCGGTTAATGACAGCCTTTATCTACTCTATCTTAATTCAGACCTGAATGGTCTTGAACCCGTTTTATTTTCTGATGAACTTACTTTTTATGATTTACATACTGGTCCGGCCAATAGCATGGGATCCATTTTCCCTGCAAGCTGGTTGGGTTTGAATGACGGAAGTTTAGCCTTAGAAGCCTTTACCACCGAAAGTGGGATGGAGCCATGGATTCTAAATCCCGATCAAAGTCAAGTTCAATTGGCAGATATAGCACCTCAGAAAGCCTGGTCTACAAGCACCCTACTAGGAGAAATTGATGGTTTGCTTTACCTCATTGGAGGTAATGTAGATCAAGGCTATCAAATCTACCCCCTTGATCCCAAACAAGATGCAGAATTTCCTTCCATAGCGCCTACCCTTAACTGGCAACAAAGCATAACACCCGCCATACGTCCCAGTGCTTCCGTTGGATGGGTTTATAGCCTGGGACTGGTTCGTGGGACAGATGGAAGTATATACTCCTCGGGCTCTACTAATGTAGATGCCACCCGGCTTCGAGTCAGCCAAGGAGAACAGCCTCCGCTTTTGCAAGACTTCTTTTCGGATGCTTATGTAATGCGGATGGATCAACAGGGAAATCCTGAGTGGAGATTGCCTTTACCGGGGTCTTTTATCCGTTCGGATGCGCCTTTTATTTCGGAAACTCCCGAAGGAGGCGTTTATGCTGGTGGCCGATTCTTTAGATCCGCACAGGTCGGAGAAATACCGATTCAAATACAAGCTGGGGACAACTATTTGGCAAAAATAAAAGCCGATGGTACCGCACAATGGGCCAAAACGATTTCACTCAGTGGTGGAGAAATTTTTCGTTTACAAACCGACACCTTAGGCTTTTTGTGGACGATTGGTAGTTTTCGAAATCAAGCGGCCATAGATGGTGTCTTTTTATCTGCGGGGATTAGTCCAGCCTATTTTGTGGCTCGTTGGTCTCCAGATGGACAACTTGATTGGGCCATAAGCCTAGAACCAGGAATTGATTGGCCCTCCTTCGGGCCCGTTCACGCAGCGGAAATTGATCCAATGGGTAACTTTTGGGTCTTTCTTAATAATGTGGGCCACAATTACAATGCGCCTTGTGACTTTGGGACCATTTACGGCCGCCTAGTCAAAATAAGTCCTACTGGCACTGTACTAGCGGAGCGAGAGTGGTCAGGAGATGACGCCTGGTATGCTACCGACCTGAGTTTTACAACACAAGGTAATGGTGTGTTGGTTGGTCGCTTTCGTGGAAATTTACAATTGGGGAGTATCTCTTTGCGTCATAGTACATCTAAATGTAGCTCCACTGGGTTTGTAGCTAAAATCGATCCTTTGGGTAACCTTATTCGTGCCCATAGTACGGAAGAAGAACGTATCCCCGAAGCTATTGTCACCAACGCTGATGGTAGTTACGCCCTGGCGGGGTATCAAGAACTAGCTGAGCCGACTAGCTATCCAGGATACACCCATTTTCCATTCGGCCGCAAACAACAACGAATTTTTACGGCCATTTACAACAGTAGAGATGATCTTTTAGTGGAGCGAAATTTTCTAGCACAAGAAGAGTTTGATCAAGGAGGTTTTATTTATTTGTTACCGGGTGAAGAGGAAGAGTGGATCCTTCAGGGAGAATTGGAAGGCATGCTGGATACCATTGGGGCCATCCATCCCTCTTTTGGCATGCGGCACCATGTCCAATTGCTGTCCTTTGATTTGCCCTACACTTTATCTGAAGAAGCCGTAGATCAAAACTTAATGGAAGATAAGATAGCCGTTTTCCCGAACCCAACTACCGATTATGTCACCATCCAAAGTGAGGATTTGGATTTTGCAAGGGCAGAAATAGCTTTATACAATTCCATAGGACAACGTCTGGGACAGACGATACAACTGTTCGAGCCTCAGGTCTACCGTTTAAACCTTGCCAATTTACCCGTGGGTGTTTATCAATTGGTGGTACGGCTAGAGGATCAAATTTTGAGCAAGCCGATCTATAAATCGGAGTAAGCTTAGGAAGTTATTTATTGATCATTTAATTGATTGATTTTATCAATACTTGCTTTAGCGCCCTCATTATCCGGATTGAGCGCTAGTGATTTCTTGTAGTTAATCAAGGCCTTTTCATAATCCTTTGACACAAGAAAAGCCTCGCCTAAACTATCATATAAATTGGCATTTTCTGGGTCTTCAATGAGGGCGAATTCAAACATTTGAATGGCTTCTTGGGTATTTTTTTCGTTGTACAGTAAATCATAACCAATCCTGTTTAACACCCAAATTAAATTCGTATTGAAATAGCTATCTTCCTTTTTTTTCAATTCATTGAATTGAGCTTTAGCTCGCTTTTTATCCTCGATAAATGCTGGTTTAAGCCATGATTTTAGGTTGATTTTTGGATATTTGATCAAGTCGGTTTCCATCTGATTAAAAAGCGTAGCCCAATCATCCCCAGCTGCTTCAGATTGATTATTAATGATCACCAATTGACCATAATCACTATCGGGGCAAATCAGCATAATACTTTTTATTCCATTTGCATCACCCGATTTGGAATAATAGAATCCTTCTTCTTCCGCTACTCCCATATCTTGCCAGAGGTAGCCAATTACGTTGTCATCATCATCTTCAAACAAAACCTTAGTTGCTTCTTTGACGAGTGGGTGACCACTTTCAAGTTGAAACTTCATCAACTTCATTAGATCGGGCACCGTTGAAATTATGCCAGCACTTCCACCTAGCAAGGGGTTTTTAGTAATTGAGGCAAGTTTGTTGTTCTCATCATAACCTACTGCTAGATGATCTCGGTGTCGTTCAAAGTCCTGTAAATAGGTATTTTGCATATCCAAGCTATCAAAGAACCCCTGGAGTTGGGCTTGATAAGGCTGGTGATTTATTTGCTCCAAAATATAGGCCGCTAACTCCGAACCTACATTGTTATAATCATAATAAGTACCCGGTTCCCTAATTAACTCCACCGTTTTGAGTTCTTCAAATAAATCCTCCATACTGTATTCAATATTAGTGTCTTTATAAGCTCCCTGAAATATTTTATGGTAGGTACTTTTTAATCTGGCAGGCGTGTCAAAACCAATGGTATGGGTCAATAAATCCCTAACCGTAATAGCAGTACCATCAAATTCTAAGTTCTGATAATCTCCATTGAGGTACATCCGAATATCGTCTTCTAAACTAATTTTATTTTCTACAACGGCTTGAGCCATTAAGGAACCTAAAAATACTTTTGAAATGGAGGCAATTTCAAATAGTGTCTGGTCATTAGGTGGATTAGCAGTATTTTTTTGGAGTTCCCCATAGTAATTATGGTAGGTATTTCCATTCCGATAAATACCCAGGCTAATAGAATTCAAATTACCTTTCCGTAAAGCCTCATTGGCATATTGATCCATTAAATGAGTGACTTTGTCAAATGGCTTTTCTTGGGTTTCTGGAGTTGTTTGGCAAGCTAGAATGGTAAGTGTTGATAGACACAGGAAACTATATTTCATTACTTTTCTTTAATTATTTTTTATTAACTAAAGAGTGCATAAATATCTAATAGGTTGCCTTCAAAGTAAAATACGGAGGTTTTTATCCCGTCTATTTTTAAGCTCAGGTTTTACATTTTTCACGCCACAAAATAGCTTTTGTGCCCTTACCATATGCTTCGTTGGTTACCGCATCAGTGGGAATACAAGATTAGAGCGCTGGATTTTACATTGCTCCGAAGGCAACTTCTCTGTCATCTTTAGATAATTTCCATCTGGGTATACCCGATCCGCCATTTGCAGGATGGCGAACATTTCCATCCGATTGGCTTCCTTAAGCATAGGGTATGGCCATGGTTTTTTCGGATCAGTGTAGGGGACGAGGTAGTCCAGCCCAGCTCTCAGACGAGAACCACTTTCGCTAGCTTGCCAAACATCAACATCGACCTTTTCTGCCAAATGGGCTACCAGGAACATGGCATGTAAATTGTAAATACTGTAGAAAAGTGGCCGGGTACGGGCCATCTCTTCCGGCATAGAACCGTCTTCTTGGATCTGCGAAAAAACACGATTCGGAACAAACCTTTGGGCAGTCTCCCTAGCGGCTTCCCGGTTTCCAGCATACAACGCAAAGTAAATGGCTTGAACATCGTAAAACGAACCATGGTTATTCTTGGATGCGGCTTCGTCTAGTGCCATTTCATTCGTTGTCAGCCATTCAAAATACGCTCCAGCCCATTCCTTTAATCCCTCATACTCGGTATCACTTAAAGCGGAAGAACCTGAGATCAGGGTAGCACCCTCCAAAGCGCGTATCAAAAGGCGGCCATCCAAGACACCTGATTTTGTACCGTTATTATGTCCGGGCCGACATTGGGCATGGTTGACATTTGGGTTCATAAGCGTGGATGGATCTAAAAACCAAACACGAAGTAGTTCGGCTGCTTTTTCGGCATACTTTTGTTCTCCACTAAGGTAATAAGCAAGTCCAAGTGTTTCGGTATTATTTCCTAGTGCTCCAATTCTTCGTCGGTCAGATTCCTTTAGACTCTGGCTGTTTGGATTGGTTTCTCCATCGCGCCGAATATAGGGTAGCCCATCCGGTTTATTGGGGTCAGGCCACCAGTAGCGACTGTAGCTGGCGTAGTCATGCTTGTCCCCGCTGGGTGGAAGTTTATCTTTATCCGTTACGGAATAAGGACCTTCTTGGAGGGCCGCCTCCGCATCCTTCATTAGTTGCTCAAATGCAGGCATTAGTTTTGGGTCTCCTTTTTCGATCTGTGCTTTGGTTTTCGCCAAATACGCTAAGTCCATTAAGATCGTTTCCGGAGTATCCTCTTGCAGGTTAGCAGTTAAGCGCATTAATAAGAAGACTAGCGCAGCACCTAAGCTAGCAATGAGAATTATTTTTTTCATATTCCATTTTTAGGTTCTATTCCATTCCTTCAATATCCATATAATCTTAGCGACTGCCAAACTTTTCTTTTTTCATTTGTGCATGCTGGAGATATCGAATTTTCTCGTTTTACTACTGTTTTACTAGCAGAATAGTCCCTTCATAGGCTTTTAATAAGATTCCATGAATTTTGGTTTCACTATCTTTAAAGCCTGATTAATATCCCAGATTAAATCTTTGCTATTTTCTACTCCTACCGAAAGTCGAATCAGATTATCTCCAATTCCCATTTTCTTTTTCAATTCTGGACATATACCTGAATGCGTCATGGAGGCAGGATGTTGAACCAAGCTTTCGGTACTGCCTAGGCTTACGGCTAACTTGATTAATTTAAGTTGATTTAGAAATTGAAAAGCTTCTTTTTCGCCTCCGTTTATATAAAAAGAAATCATTGCACCTGAGGAGCTGTACTGCTCTTTAAAAATTTGAAAGGCTTTTGAAGATTTATCTAAATTGCCTAAGAATAATACTTTTTCAACTAAAGGATGTGTTTCCAAAAACCCAGCAATAGTTGTGGCAT
>CAXIDD010000129.1:0-10609 GCA_964021975.1 uncultured Saprospirales bacterium
CAAGCAGCAAAAAACCAAGCATCCAAATATCTTCATCTTTTTCACCATCTTATCGCGATCGTTTTTTAAAGAATTTAAGCAAGATATTGACATAAGATTCATCGGTAAGGATACGCACCGCATCCGCTCCACTTTTGGCAAAAATAGTTTTGAAATAATTATAATGTTCTTGATACCAGTCGGCATAATCATCCCGAACTTTCCGAGAGCTGGTATCCAACCAACGCGTCTGCCCCGTCTCAGCATCCAATGCCCGGATCAAACCAACATTAGGAATTTCTTGTTCTCTGCGGTCAATAACGTGGATACCAACCATATCATGTCGACGCGCAGCGATTCTTAATGGACTTTCATAGGGGCTGCTAATAAAATCCGAGAGGATAAAACAGATGCTGCGTTTTTTAACCACATTGGTGAAGTACTCTAAGGCTATTCCTAAATCCGTTCCTTGTTCGCTAGGCTCAAAATTCAATAACTCCCGGATAATCCGTAAGATATGTTGCTTTCCTTTTTTAGGTGGAATGTACTTTTCTACTTTACTACTAAAAAAGAGGACCCCAACCTTGTCATTGTTATTGATCGCCGAAAAGGCCAAGAGGGCACAGATTTCGGTAATAACTCCCGATTTCAACTGATTAACGGTACCAAAAAAGGAAGACTGGCTGATATCAACCAATAACATCACCGTTAATTCTCGTTCTTCTTCAAATACTTTAACATGTGGATCACCCGTACGAGCGGTCACATTCCAGTCGATATTCCGGACATCATCCCCGTATTGATAATCCCGAACTTCACTAAAAGACATACCACGTCCCTTAAAAGCGGAGTGGTATTCACCTGAAAAAATGTGTTTACTCAGCCCTTTAGTCTTGATCTCAATTTTCCGTACTTTTTTTAGCAGTTCGCTTGTTTCCATTTTCTAAGGTACTTCTACGGTGTTGAGTACTTTACTGACGATATCTTCTTGTGTGATATTTTCGGCTTCGGCTTCATAGGTTAGGCCAATTCTGTGACGCATAACATCTTCACAAACTGCAACCACATCCTCTGGAATTACAAATCCACGACGCTGTAAGAAAGCATAGGCTTTAGAAGCCAAAGCTAAGTTAATACTTGCCCGTGGAGAGCCTCCATAATTAATCAATGGTTCCAAACTACCTAAACCAAACTCTGATGGATTACGGGTAGCAAAAACAATGTCGATGATGTAACGCTCAATCTTTTCGTCCATGTAGACTTTACGGACAGATTCTCGAGCTTTGAGAATTGTCTTAGGATCTACTACTGCCTTGACCCCTTCACCCATTTTTTCGGTCGCAAGGTTCCGCCGGATAATCTCTCTTTCTTCTTCTCTTTGAGGATAACCAATTTTCACCTTTAACATAAAACGATCTACCTGGGCTTCTGGCAGGTTATAGGTTCCTTCTTGATCGATTGGGTTTTGGGTCGCTAAGACCAGAAAAGGTTCTTCGAGGTAAAAGGTTTCATTACCAATGGTTACCTGACGTTCTTGCATGGCTTCCAGCAGAGCGGATTGAACTTTAGCCGGTGCCCGGTTAATCTCATCCGCTAATACGAAGTTGGCAAAAACGGGCCCTTTACGGACCGAGAATTCGTTTTTATTGGGATTGTAGATCATCGTACCGATAATATCCGCTGGCAATAAATCCGGCGTAAATTGAATCCGGCTAAAATCTGCTTTGATCGCCTTGGATAAAGTTTTAATGGCTAGTGTTTTGGCCAAACCTGGAAGACCTTCCAATAAAACATGACCTCGGGTAAGCAGTCCAAGTAATAGCCGCTCAATCATATGAGATTGACCAACAATAACTTTACCTGTTTCCTCTTGTAGTTTTTCAACAAAAGCACTATCGAGATAGATCTGTTGATTCAGCGCTTCAATGTCTACAGCTTGCATATTTGGGTGTATAATTTGTTTTTTTAAGAATCGGGTACAAATTTGGCGATTTTTTTCTACAAAAAGGAATATCTACCAACTCTCGCTGTTAATGCTAACAAACTTTTAGATTTGGTTTAAGAAAATGTTAAAAATTAGGCTATCCTACCCCACATTGGATGATACAAGTGACGACGCAAGGTTTTGCGCCGCTACAGGTTATTTAAAACGGCCATCACTTGCTCGTATTCTTCGGGGCGATTCACATTCATCAAGGCTTGTGGATTTTGGGCATCAACCAATTCGACATCCGTATTGATCAACACTTTACGAGGACAGGAATACCCTTGGGCTAAAAACTGCAACAAAGAGACGTAAGCACGTGGCTCCCAAATGGCAATCAGTGGCTCAGGAAAAGTATTAACAGGACTATTAAATGCGGTGGCTAATTTGGAAATATTTCTAGCAGAAACTAAGTGTCCTAAAGTACGCTGATCCAACAATGGTAAGTCACAAGCTACAACCAACCATGCAGCATCTGGATGCGCCCGAAAAGCAGATAAAATACCACCATAAGGTCCAAGGCCAGTAAAAGTATCTGGCAAAGAAGGAAACTCACTGGAAATTTCTTGATTTTCTCTCCCCGAAATATAGACTCCTTCACAAAATGCAGCCAATTCCTGGGCTATATGCTCTCGTTGCGGCTGACCATGATAATCAATCAAGCCTTTATCCTGCCCCATGCGCTGACTCTTACCACCAGCTAAGACTAATCCAAACAAAGGTGGCTTAGCTACTTCGACCTGTTGTCGGATAAATTGGCTGATACCAGCTATGTCATCTAAGTTCAGGATCGGGATGCCATCAATCCCTGGAATAGCTTCCACTAAAAATGGATAAAGAGGCTGTGGCTGTTCCGTAAACAAGATTAAATCTACCTGCTTCAACTGTGCCAACCTTTTCTTTAAAGACTTTTCTTTAACCGGATCAATTACCACGATTTGCCGCTTGGCCTCAAAATGATTGCCATTTACTAAGACGAAATCCTCTTCCAAGAAATGATTCCGATATTGATAATTATCTAAATGTCCTTTGAAATTGAATTGATGGTGCGTGATTTTATCGGTATATTCTTTAGTGGCACCAAAGTTCATGGCAGAGCGCTCGCTTGAATCGGGTTCGCCATCTGCATTTTTATGATCTGCATCAACATAACCAACTCGATAATTCGATTGGAATATTTCGGTCAAAGCATACGCCAACTGCTTGATTCGACTACAAGTAGTACCCAGGATGGCCCACTCGTTTCGATGGAAGGCTCCGAAAACTGGTCGCGTGATTTTGGCATGTTTTTGATGTTGGCTCATATTTTTTTGTGTTTTTGGGTTTGGTGATTTTTTGATTTGTCAACCAAAAAACCAAAAAACCGTTACATCACTAAACAAAAAAATGACGGATATCGCAATTATTGGAGGTGGTTTAGCGGGGTTGACTGCCGCTATCCATTTGATCCAAGCCGGAAAAACCGTCAGGCTTATTGAAAAAAAACAATATCCACAACATAAGGTTTGCGGAGAATATATTTCTGCTGAAGTTTTGCCTTATTTTAAGCAATTGGGTGTCGATTTACAAAATATTCAACCCGATCATGTCCAGCGCTTTCGTTTACACGCCCCTTCGGGTCGTTACGTAGAAAGTAAGCTGCCACTGGGTGGTATTGGTATCCGACGCTATACGCTAGATCATTATTTATATCAATACGCTCAAAAATTAGGCGTTCAATTTGACTTAAACACTCGTATTGATCAAGTTAAATTTAAAGAAGATCAATTTTATTTATCTTCTAAAAAAGGCCAATTCTTTGCAGCAAAAGTTGTGCTGGCCAGTTTTGGGAAACGATCTAATTTAGATGTAAATCTAAAACGCCCATTTGTCCAAAATCCGGCTGCTTATGTCGGCGTAAAGTTCTATCTTGACAATGACTTCCCAAAAGACTTAGTCAGTCTTTATAATTTTGCAGAAGGATACGCTGGAGCAGTCAGAGTAGAAGATGGCAGCGCAGATATTGCATATCTTTGTCAAGCCAAACAGTTGCAAAACCATGGCAGTATTGAGGCCCTGGAAAAGGAAGTTTTGTACAAAAATCCGGCGATCAAAGATTTATTTAACGCTGGAAAACGCTCCCCTGAAAAACCAATTGCTATTTCTAATGTATCTTTCTTACCTAAGCAACAAATAGAACAGCACATGCTAATGATTGGAGATGCCGCTGGTATGATTCCTCCATTGGCTGGAAATGGAATGGCCATGGGCATTCACGGTGCTAAGATTGCTGCAGAATGTAGCCTAGCTTTTCTAAATAAACAATTGGATCGGTCTAGTTTAGAGCGGCAATTTACCCAGCGCTGGCGAGCACAGTTCAGTAAACGTCTGTTTTGGGGTAGAAGGCTCCATAGAGTCATGGGGAAACCCCTTATTTCAGAATTAGCAGTCCGTACCTTAATACAAACCCCTGCTTTATTGCCACCAATTATCAAACAAACACACGAAAAACCGATAAGCAGTTAATATGATAAGAACTTTCAAAGAAAGAGCACAAGAAGCGGAAATCATTGATGATTTCGAACTTTCAGGTACTGAAATTGAGCAAACTTTTGACAGCATTGAAAAGGTCAATATCTGGCTCGGTGGCAATCAGGTTTTCGTAGATAGTTTGAAAAAAGTATTGCGGCATCCAGCTTTGAAGAACAAAAAAAACTTGCTTTTACACGATCTTGGTTGTGGCAGTGGAGATGGCTTGGTCAGCCTGGCGAAATGGAGCCGAAAGCAACAACGACCCATTGATTTTTTAGGGCTTGACGCTAATCCTTTTGTAGTCCAATTGGCCAAAGAAAGATCTAAGGCCTACCCAGAAATTAAATTTAAAACACAGAATATCTTTGCCAAAGACTATGTTCAAGAAGGAGTAGATATTGTGACTTTTAACCTTTGTTTGCATCATTTTGAACCAGCAGAAATCAATGGTTTATTACAAAAGTGTAAGGCTAGTGGTGTCCATTCTATTTTGATCAACGACTTACACCGACATGGCTTGGCCTATTATTTGTTCTACCTCGTTTGTTGGGTTTTTCGATCGCCAAAAATTGCTAGAGAAGACGGTTTATTATCTATTCGGAAAGGGTTCAAAAGAAAGGACCTCATCCAAATGGCGGAGGATTTGGACGCTGCTTATGAGTTAAAATGGCGCTGGGCATTTCGCTGGCAATTTATTTTGTTTTTTGAACCACCTAAGGCGGCCAATATCAGCTAAATTTTTAAAACCATATAAGAAATATAAGTTTCATATAAGAGCTGATTAAATCCAGGAATTAGAAAATTATTCATAAAAGAAAACACCTCGATTAATTCCTAAATCATAGCGACTAAAGCAAGCTTAGTTTTTAATTTCGTAGTTTGCCACAAACAATAATCACGCATGGCTAATACCGCACCAAAAGTACTGTCTACCGCCATCCAATTGCCCCCTTATACCAAAACCACAGATGGTATTTTGGAAGATATGGAAAAGCACCTTGAAGGACAGGACGAGCGATTCAAACGTAAAATACTCCGCATTTTTAAATATGCTCAGGTGGATCAACGCTATTCCATCATGCCGGCAGAAGATGTACTGGGACAGCTTTCTTTTGAAGAAAAAAATGACCGTTACATCGTTGGTGTAAAAGACTTGGCTGAAAAAGTACTTCGCAAGGCCTTGGAAAATGCAAACATCAAAGCCACAGAAATTGATTTTATCATCACTGTGAGTTGTACTGGTTTTATGATTCCTTCTGTGGACGCCTATTTAATCAATGCCCTGGGTATGCAACAACACGTTGTGCGGCTTCCCGTCACAGAAATGGGTTGTGCCGCTGGTGTTTCTGCTATGATTTATGCCAATAACTTCCTAAAAGCCAATCCAGGTAAAAAAGCAGCCATTGTAGCAGTTGAATCTCCAATGTCTACCTTTCAACTCTCTGATTTTTCTATGGCTAATATGGTCAGTGCCGCTATTTTTGGTGATGGTGCGGCCTGTGTTATCCTAGGGAGCGAGGAAGGGCACACCGGCCCGAGTATTCGAGATACGGAGATGTACCACTTTTATGACGAAACCGAATTAATGGGCTTCCGTTTGCGGAATACTGGATTTGAAATGGTCCTCGATGTAAACGTACCCGAACGTATTAATGAGCACTTTGAACGAATTATTTTTCCTTTCCTAGAGAAAAACAACTTGGGGATAGACGATATAGACCACCTAATTTTTCACCCTGGTGGAAAAAAAATCATCCAAATGGTCGAGCAACTCTTTGGTGTTTTAGGTAAAAATATAGATCAGACCAAAGCCGTATTGCGCAACTATGGTAACATGTCAAGTGCCACCGTTCTATATGTATTGCATCACTTTCTCAAAGATGGGGTCCAAAAAGGAGAAAAGGGGCTCATGTTAAGTTTTGGCCCTGGGTTTTCAGCACAGATGGTTTTATTAGAATGGTAAAGAATGACTAGCAAGAATTCAAATTTCGAAAACGATTGGGCCCTAATTTTAGGAGGCTCAAGTGGTATGGGCTTAGCTTCCGCTAAAAAACTAGCTGAAGAAGGTATGAACCTATGCATTATACACCGCGATAGAAAACAAGGAACCGAACAACTAGCATCAGCTATTGCAGAAATGGAAACAAGTGGTGTAAAAATCATTCGCTTTAACATAGATGCGCTACGCCCAGAAAAAAGACAGGAAGTCATCACTGAACTCAAAACTCATTTGGACACAACGGGCCGTATCAAACTGTTACTACACGCCATCGCCAGAGGCAATTTAAAGCTAATGGCTCCTTACAAAGATGCTTCAAACAACGATAGGGATTCTGATTTAGCGAAAACCCTAAAAGATACCTATCGACAACAGACCACCTTGCTGCATACTGGTGATTTCCATGCGACCTTAGAGGCAATGGCTTTGAGCTTATATGATTGGGTCTTAGAATTATTTTCGGCCCAATTATTTGCAGCAGACGCTCGCATTTTGGGTTTAACCAGTGAAGGTTCTACCAAAGCATGGCGCACTTATGCCGCCGTAAGTGCAGCCAAAGCAACCTTGGAATCCATTTGCAGGTCCATTGCTTTGGAATTTGCGCCATATGGTATTCGTTGTAATGTTTTACAGCCCGGCGTGACAGATACACCCTCTTTACGGATGATCCCAGGAAGTGAGCAATTGAAACAAAACGCCCGTGAGCGCAATCCCTTTCAGCGATTAACGACACCTGAAGATGTTGCCAACGTGGTGTTTTTAATGTGCACCCAAGAAGCCAAATGGATTAACGGAGCCATTATTCCGGTAGATGGTGGCGAAAAAATCACTTAATATATGTCTATAGCGCACCAAATAAAAAGCCTTTTGCCTTATGGCCCTGATTTCTGCTTTGTTGACGAACTCGAACAAGTGAATGAGCAAGGAGTCATTGGATATTACCGTTTTCCAGAATCTGCCCCTTTTTATGATAGCCATTTTCCAGATTATCCAGTTACACCCGGAGTTTTACTAACAGAGACAATGGCCCAAATTGGTTTGGTAGCGCTAGGAATATATTTAAGTGGCGCTTATCAAAGTCAAAAGGAACAAGCCTTTGTTTTTACCGAATCACAGGTTTTTTATTTAAAAAAAGTTTTGCCTGGTGCACGTGTCAAAGTGATTTCAGAAAAAGTCTATTACCGTTTAGGTAAATTGAAATGTAAGGTAGCGATGTACAATGAGCAGGAAGAACGTATTTGCTACGGCACCATGGCAGGAATGGCTGTATCCGCT
Source organism: uncultured Saprospirales bacterium (assembly GCA_964021975.1). GTDB lineage: Bacteria > Bacteroidota > Bacteroidia > Chitinophagales > Saprospiraceae > DATFKA01. The sequence goes on from CAXIDD010000129.1 coordinate 7,749, forward strand.
GATGAAGTTGTTTAAACCCAAAATATGCAAGCAAGAAGTCCACAAAATAGAGTCGTAGTTACAGGAATGGGTGTTGTTTCACCCAATGCGGTAGGGTTGCCAGATTTTGAACAGGCCTTGCGTCAAGGCAAATCTGGGATCAGCTTCATTCCCAAATTAGAGGAATTAAAATTTGGTTGTCAAATTGGTGGTGTTCCACCGCTAGATGATGCCACAAAAGAAAAATATTTCAGCCCTTTAGAGTTGCGTTACTTAAAAGCTACTGGTATCATTTATGGTATCGTTGCCGGTGTTGCTGCTTGGGAAGATGCTGGTTTGCCCGTACCACAAGAAAAGGAAGCAGAGCCCGATTGGGAAGGTGGTTGTATTTTTGGCGCTGGATTTTCTGGTGCAGAAGCGGTCCGAGATGCGACCTATTTAGTGGATAATAAAAACGTCAGAAGACTAGGCAGTACGACGGTCCCGCAAGTCATGTACAGCGGCATCAGTGCTTACCTTGGGGGCCGATTAGGTTTAGGTAATCAAGTGACCACTAACGCAGCGGCTTGTAGTACAGGTACAGAAAGTATTCTCATGGCTGCCGAGCGGATTCGGATGGGGTATGCCCAACGAATGCTTTGTGGCGGTTGTGATAGTGGCGGCCCTTATGTTTGGAGTGGCTTTGATGCCATGCGGGTCACTAAGCGCCGGTCCAATGATGATCCAACGGCCGCTTCCAGACCATTGAGCGCATCGGCCGCAGGTTTCGTTCCTGGAAGCGGAGCGGGCGCTTTGGTATTGGAATCTTTGGCTTCTGCGGAAGCGAGGGGTGCGCGTATTTATGCAGAAATATTGGGTGGGGCCATTAACTCTGGTGGTCAGCAACAAGGTGGGACCATGACGGCTCCCAATCGCAAAGGCATCGTTCGTTGTATACAGCAAGCTTTAAATAATGCGGGCGTGCAAGCGAAGGAAATTGATGCCATTTCTGGGCACTTGACCTCAACAATGTTCGATCCCCATGAGGTAGAACAATGGTCCTTGGCTTTAGATCGAAATGGAAAGGATTTTCCTTATATCAGCAGTCTCAAATCCTTAATTGGCCACTGTCTAAGTGCTGCGGGTGCCATTGAATCTGTAGCGGTTATTTTGGAGCTTTACCGTGGCTTTTTGCATCCTTCTATCAATTGCGAAGACCTACATCCAGAAGTAACCAGCATTATAGATTCTGACTGTATTCCACAAAAGACCTTAATTAAAGAGGATTTAAAAGTCATTGCCAAAAGTAGTTTTGGTTTTGGTGATGTGAACTCTTGTGTGTTATTTGGCAAATATTAGTGACGACGGTAAACCGTGTCATGATATTACACTTATGACAACCGTAACGACGCGATACATCGCGTCGCCTACTTAATAAAAACATAAAAAATGGAAAGAAAAGAAATCATCGAAAAGCTTAAAAAGATCATCGAACCTTACGTACAAGATCAAGAAGCTTTTGCCAACATCAACGAAAATACCGACATGCTGAATGACCTCAAAGTCAATTCTGCCAACCTTGTAGACATCATTATTGATGCCGAAATCGAGTTTGATATAGAAATCGACGATGACTCTGCTGAAAAAATGGTAACCGTCAAGGATGCAGTACAAATCATTGAGCAATTAACCGCCAAGTGATTGGTAATGACATTATAGATCTTGCTGCAGTCCGCGAGCGGAGTCCGCGGTATTGGGAGCGTTATCGGGCTAAAGTAATGACGATTTCGGAGCAAAAAACACTGGCGTGTCGTAGGCTGCACCTACGACAAACTGGGCGTTCAAAGTCTAGCGAACTACTAACTCAACATCCCGAAAACAACTTAGATATTTGGTTCGCTTGGGCAGTCAAAGAAAGTGTGTATAAGTTGGAATTTCAGATGGATCAGGAGCGGTATTTTGCACCGAAGCAGATTCAAATATTAGAGTTTGATCCAATTAATCAACAAGGTAGAGCGCAGGGAAAACTTGCTACTTACCCTTTTGAAATTCATTTTATAGAAGGGTTCATCCACGCTTTAGTATGGTCCCCTGAAAGGTCGAAACCTTCTTATCAACACCTGCATCTAGACGCGCTACCGCTCGATCAACATTTAGAGGAGATTCTAAAAAAGCAATTTCCAAATCAGCAATTACACTACAAACGTTGGCCTTTTCCTCAGTTCATCATAGATCATGAAACTACAATTCCTGTTTCAATGAGTCACCATGGTCGTTGGGGGGCTTTTGCTTTTTAATTACCACGATCTCTGGTAACAGAATAGACTAAAGCTGCCTCCCTTTACCATACAAAACCTGTCCGGCTTTACCATTCAGAACTGCCCCTTCTTTAATCGGAAACTTCCCATTAACGATCACGTATTGAACCCCCTCAGGATAGTGATGCGGATCGGTAAACGTAGCTACTTCGCGGATACTAACTGGATCAAAAATGGTAATATCTGCATGGAAGCCTTCCTTGATTTGGCCTCTATCCTTTAGTCCCATGCGCTCGGCGGGTAAGCTGGTCATCTTACGGATGGCTTCTGGTAAAGTCAGGATACTATCTTGCTTGACGTACTTATCTAATACACGCACAAAAGTACCATAGGCTCTAGGATGCGGATGTCCATCTCCCAATGCATTCAAGCGGCCATCCGAAGCTATAGCCGTATAGGGATGCTGCATAATTCGATTAACATCAGCTTGATTCATTGCGTGAAAAATGCAACTAGCTCCACCATTTTCTTGAGCTTCGATCACTAGTTGCACACCGTTTTCTAAACTGGGCTCTAGCTCTTTTTCTAGGGCCCAATCGTGGAGTGTTTTTCCTTCTAAATCCCGTTTCCAACTCACTCTCGAGA
>CAXIDD010000130.1:0-10597 GCA_964021975.1 uncultured Saprospirales bacterium
AGGCATGATTGAGGGGCATTCTCACGTCTTGTTGCATCCTTATAACGAAACGGGTTGGAATGATCAAGTGTTGGTTGAATCCTCTGCTGAACGGGTAGCACGAGCCACGGTTCATTTAAAGAAATCGTTAGATGCAGGCTTTACCACCCTAAGGGATTTAGGGTCGGAAGGATCAGGCTATGATGATGTCGGCCTTAAAACGGCCGTGAACAAGGGAATTATTCCTGGGCCCCGAATGGTAGTAGCAGGGAAAGCAATCGTGACCACAGGCAGCTATGGCCCAAAAGGCTTTGCACCACATGTAAGCGTCCCTCTCGGAGCAGAACCAGCAGATGGGCATGATGATTTGATTCGAGTAGTTAGAGATCAGATTGGTCACGGTGCAGATGTTATAAAGGTTTATGCAGATTATCGCTGGGGACCTAATGGAGAGGCGATGCCTACGTTTACCCAAAAAGAATTAGAATTGATTGTAGAAATTGCTGCCAGTAGTGGCCGAAAAGTCGTGGCTCATGCAGCTACCGAAGAAGGTATGCGTCGGGCAACGCTAGCTGGTGTTCAAACCATTGAGCATGGAGATGGTGGTACGGCGGAGGTCTGGCAACTCATGGCTCAAAAGGGTGTGGCACTTTGTCCAACCTTGGCTGCTCCAGATGCGATCTTACAATATCGGGGCTGGAAAAAAGATAGCGATCCAGAACCTGCAAGAATTAGCCAAAAAAAGGCTAGCTTTAAAGCAGCTCTAAAAGCGGGTGTCCCTATTGTAGCGGGAGGTGATGTTGGCGTTTTCCCACACGGAGATAACGTGAGAGAACTAGAAATGATGGTAAGCTATGGAATGCCTGCCTTACAGGTTTGGCAAAACGTCACCAAAACCAATGCTCAATTATTGGGTCTGAAAGACCGAGGAGAAATTAAAAACGGTCTACTTGCAGACTTAATCGCCGTGCAAGGGCAACCAGAAAGTAACATTTCTGACCTTCGTCAAATACATTTTGTAATGAAGGGCGGAAAGATCTACCTACATGATCCCGTAAAGTAATTTAAATGCTAAATCATGAGTAAAACGCCTATAGTCGAACAAGTTGAAACGTATGTGACTAATTTGCTGTTAAAGCAACTCACAGAGGATCATCAATACCATAACTTGTCGCATACCCTGGCTGTAAAAACCGCTTGTCGAAAGTTGGGAGAAGAAATCGGATTGAACGAATCCGATTTAGAAGCACTAGAAATTGCAGCGCTTTTCCATGATGTAGGCTTTATTGAAACTTACAATGGCCATGAAGGTGTAAGTCGTCGGATGGCACAGGATTTTTTATCCGCCAAATCTTATCCAGAAAAGCAGCTGGATAAAGTTTTGGGTTGTATTGACGTTACGTTTATGGCTAATCGCCCCTCCAATACCCTGGAAGAGATCATCCGGGATGCCGATCTAATCAACTTAGTCAGCGATGGTTATACTACTCATTTGAACGGTCTACGTCATGAGTGGGAAGTTTTTCTAGGTCAAAAATTTGACGATGCAGACTGGTACAAAATGAATCGTAAGTTTCTAGCAAGTCAAGATTTTTTCACAGAAGCCGCTAGGTCATTTTATGGCCCAAAACTAGACAATAATAAGAAGTGGCTGAAAAAAATGGCAAAAATGGCAAAAAAAGCGAAAAACAAACCAGTTGTCAGTTCGATCAACGCTAGCAAGAGTGCACAAATTATGTTTAAAACCTCCTTGCGGAATCATATTGATCTAAGCTCCTTGGCAGATAACAAGGCTAATATTATGCTCAGTGTCAATGCTTTGATCATCACCCTGATTGTTCCTCTAGCCGTTGCACAAGTCAGAGAATCCCCCTTTCTATTGATCCCAATCCTGATTTTATTGCTTACCTGCTTGGTTGCGATGATTTTTGCCACTTTAGCCACACGTCCCATTAAAATGGATGGTATCACCCCAAACTTGACCATTGAACAAGGAAAGTCCAACTTATTTTTCTTTGGTAATTTTTATAAAATGGGATTTGATCAATACAAACGAGGCGTTTATCAAGTCCTGGAAAAAGACGAGGACCTGGAGGACTCAATCATGAGAGATCTTTTCTTTTTAGGTAAATCACTAGGTACTAAATATGCCCAATTGAGAATATGTTATACCATATTTATGTCAGGTATTTTTCTAGCAGTGATAGCTTTTATTATCGCATATGCCCTTAATCACTAAAGTATCTAACTTACCGTAAACCGCAAAGCTCTTAAGCCTTGTGCGCCTTGCAGTTTCCCCAAAGTCAGGTCTTCAATTTCTCCTTGAATATATCCTTCATGCTGCAAGAACTCGCAGTATTCCATATATTCCTGGCGATCTTTATCTCCTAGGTAAACAATGGCCACTTTTCCAGCTTGAGTCAATCGTTCCTCGGTGCCAGCAATTAATGCTTTATCTATGCGTTTTTTTAAGATTTCGTAGCGGACATTATAAGCACCATCCACATCAAATTGTTTTTCATCTTCTCTAAATCGGATAGACAATGTATTCGTATAGGCAAACACCAACTGTGCCGTGGTCAGTTTTTTAGGCAACACATCTTGTAGCCCTCTAACTAAACGGGTCACATTAGACATGTCGATTAGCTGCTGTAAACGAAAATTGTGTAAATGCATATCACAGAAATCACCATTCCGGAGGATAGATTTTCCAAAATATAGGTTATATTCTACCCCATCCGTTTTGTACTTGGTATAAAAATGCGGTAAAATTTTCTGAGAAATTTTGTTTTGCTTGTCTAAATAATCCCCAATCGCATTATTAATAATGGATACGGTATCTTCATAATCTTTCCGCTCTTTGTAAATGATACCTAAATGCTCATCTAGGCCTAAAAAATAATTTTCTATCTGAGCACTTAACTCTGGATGTTGTTTTTGTAGCATCCGCAAAGCGGGGTGAATTGACAATTGCAAAAGATCTACCACCCTAGATTCATCATTGGAATTAAATTCTTCCTCTAGATCTTTGACCGCATGGTCAACGTTCATAATATATTTGTTGAGTAAAGGGAAGGTTAGTTCTTGACAAATTTTTGCCAACACTTTCCGAGCCAATTGTAGATTTTCTAGTAAATCATCCCGAATCGCTTGATTTCTAGTTTGAGAAGACCCTACAATATCAGACTGTCCATAAAGTGGATATACATCATTAAACACAATAGGTTCAACTGTTGAACTACCTGTGTTTTGTTCCCTTTGCTCTAAGAGGTTGTAAGAAGCTTGGATGAACCGCCATTCCACACTTGGATGAATATCTGTAAATTGCTCCCGAATGATCGCTTCTACTTGGTTGTCAATTTCACGTCGACTTCTTTCGATTGCTATAGAAAAGAGACTGGTTATTTCTCTGAATTTTAGCTCTACAAAGCTGTGTAAGGAATACGGATCTGGTGCTCCAATTTCTAAAAGCCCAATGACATGTTGATTTTTATTCAATAGAGGGGCCAGAATGATGCTCTTGATTCCTTTATCTAATAATTTCTGACCGATTGGCGAAAGGTTTTCTCGAGCAGTAAGATCTTCTACCAATAATACTTCTTTGTAGTGGCAGGCTTTTTCATAGATCGAATGACCATGGTTGATATCCAAAAGGTTTTCAACTTCATCTGCTAATAGATTAAATCTGATTTTATACTTGTGTGCAATGGTACGTTCACGCGGATAATCAATGGCCGTAATACCCAATTGCAAACCTGGCACATCTAGATAGGTTCGGATGAGTTCTTCTAGTTTGCGAATATTTTCATAGTTCACTATGGCATTCCGCTGCAACAATGCTTGTTTCAGGCGCGAGACGGACTCTTCTTCGGTAATATCATTCATTTGGACTTTTACAAATCCTAAAAATTCAAAAGCATCCGGTGGCATTGCTTCCAGCCAGGCTTCTGTATCATAAATATTACTCAGCAGCCGATTAATTTGATCTTGGGTTAATGGTTTTAAAGGTCCCGTTGGAACAACCTCCACAAAAGTAGTATCCATTTGCATTTTAAAATGCTGCTTACGACCTGCTCCTTGTTCGGATACATTGATCATAATTGGTGGTGCAATTTTCAAATTTTGCCCATAAAAACGGTTGAGAATTAAACTACCAGAACTGATAATCGATGCACAGTACAACATATCTTGAGAACCATCTACTTCATAACTTACCGTATGATTACTCATTAAGGCTTTCACTGCATCTGTTTCGTAAAAAGCACTCATACTAAATGGCTTACTCAATTTGGCTAGTTGAGTATCCTGAGCAACGGGTGGGATTACCTTGGTGATCATTAAATCCACTAACTCCTTATGCTTTTCTAAAACAGATAAGTCCTCTATTTTGCCAAGCAATTCAGGAGCACTTTCTAATAACTGCTTAAAACCATGATAAAGCGAAGAATTTTGCAAGCCATTCTTGTGAATGACTTTTTCTTTCATAAACTTCACCAATGGACCAAAGCTCAAATAGGCTGCATAAGGCATTTCTGCCATCCCAACTGCTAAATGTGGATTCTGCTCTAACTCTACACTTGATATTTTGCGTAAAGGAGTGCCCACTTCCTGAAAAATACTTTTTATTGCTAAATTATTGCTCATAGTATCACTTTTAAAGTTGTAGCAGCGAATTCATTCGCTGAAGCACTATTTATCATTCTAAATTTGTCGGCGGATAATTCCGTCCTTACAAACACAAAATAGCTTTTATACACGCTACGGTCTGATTACATAGTTACTATAACAAAAAGATAAGCAATAAGGATGAGTCAGCTTAAAATCTACTACTTATTAAGCAGCCATTTATACTAAAACGGCAAAAAAGGCTGGAGTGAATCGTGAGGTTTATGCTTGTAAAAGGCTCCAATTTCATTAATGGTAGTGTCCAAATCCCGATATTCAAAATCTAACATCTCTGTCGACTTGGTCCCATCATAATAATAAGTTCGAGAAGATTGCGCCGCCGTTTCTTTAGTAATTAGAGAGGGTTTCCCAGTCAACTTTTGCTGAAGCCAGGCCAGGCGCCAAGCCAATTGTTGCAAAGCTGGAGCGATAGGTATTTTGGGTATTTTTGCCCCAATTGAAGTAGCTATTTTTTGAAAAAAAGATTGATAACTTAAGGTTTGAGCATTTAGAATAAAGCGTTCTCCATTCAAATGGCTTTCCATCAATTTCACCATAAAGGTCACTACATCTCGTACATCGGTGAATCCACTTCCACCCGCAGGATAAAAAGAAAACCCATTGTCTAATAATGGAAAAAAACGAGCGGGTCCACTATTCCAGCGATGAACACCTAAAATGATAGCTGGATTGACCACTACCAATTCCAGACCTTCTGCATATCCCCGCCAGGCTTCTTGTTCAGCCAGGTATTTACTTAGTCCATATTGAGTATTATAGGAGCTGCGCTCCCACTGGTTGGTTTCCGTTAAAGTCTGACCTGGCTTCGTCCGAGCAATGGCCGCAACGGAACTAACTTGTAGAAACCGTTTCACGCCATTGTACAGCGCTACATTGATCAAGTTAGCAGTCCCCTCTATATTAACTTGCATCATCTCTTTACGGTCTGCGTGATTGAAAGAGATCATTGCTGCACTATGATATATTTGTTCCACCCCTTGGGTAGCTTCTTCTAGGCCAATGACATCTAAAACATCCCCCTCAATCCAATCAATACTCGGATTGATCGATTGAGTAAAAGAACGGTCTGAACCCCTCCGGTATAATGCTCTAATATTTTGATAACCCTGCTGGACTAAGTACCGGAGTAGGTAGGCACCTACTAGCCCCGTTCCTCCGGTAACTAGTACAGGGGTCGAATAATCAACTTCATTATGTTCTTCCTCCATTATTAATCATCTGCTTTAAGCTCTAGCGTATATTTTGCTACCGCTTCAATTTCATCCGGCTCTAATAGTGATTTAAAAGGAGTCATTAAGTTGCGACCATTGGTGATAACGTTTACTCTTTCTTCAACAGCTAGTTCAGAAGTCTGGAGGTTAAAAGCACCACTTGCGCCCATGTCGCCATATAGGCCATGGCAGGTGACACAATATTGTTTATAGATCTTTTTGCCATCGATATCTGGAGCAGCCGCTTCCGTGCTAGCTGTACTACTAGCTGCACTTTCTGATTCATCATTAGATCCACAAGCAATAATTAAAGCCGTAATACCGAGGATAATTAAAAATTTCTTCATTTTTGTTTAGTTTGCTTTGTATTTAAATGTACGAGTATTAATGTTGAGCATTATTTTTCAGTGATCTTTAAAGAAAGCTAAAATAAGCTTTTTGCCCAAATCTTTGTGCTATTGAAAAGGCCAGCAAGAATAATTTGTCCGATTTTTATCGTATTTTTAAATCAATTCATATAAAAAGACTGTTGATTCTTTATATGCCTTTTAATTTTAAATCTGTGTGGAAAATTTTGGACACACAAATAGTTTTCAAAATCTATTATCAAAAACATAATAAATAATGACTGAAGCTAGAAGAAAACCCGCACGTCCAGGACGAGGTGCGTCGACTACGCTTATTTTAGGTGCAATAATTTTTATTGCCATTCTACTTTTTTCAAGTGCTACTTTTCTAACAATTGAATCTGGTGAGCGCGGTGTCTTGTTTAAAAGATTCGGAGCTGGTTTAATCACGGAAAAAATCTATAACCCTGGTTTCCACGTGGTAGCTCCCTGGAACAAGATGTTTATCTACGATGTCCGAGAAAAACAATTGGAAGAAGAAATGACCGTACTATCCAGTAATGGTTTAAACATTGCCCTAGATGCAACTGTCCGGATTAATCCTGAGTATCAAAACATTGGTTTCTTACACGAGAAGTTCGGAAAGGAATATATGGTCACCTTAATTAGACCTGAAATTCGTTCTTCCGTTCGTAAAATCATCGGCCGCTTTACACCCGAAGAATTGTATTCTACCAAAAGGGATGAAGTACAAACATTAATCGAAGAAGAGTTACGTGCCACTTTGTCTGACAACTACGTGGAGCTACGTGCCGTATTAATCCGTGATATTCAGTTACCTGAAAAAGTACGTACTGCAATCGAAGATAAAATCGAGGCAGAGCAATTAGCGCTGAAATACGTATACATCCTAGATCAAGAACGTAAAGAAGCAGAGCGTAAAACGATTGAAGCACAAGCAAAAGCAGATGCCAACCGTATCTTGAATGCTTCTCTGACAGAGAAGATCTTACAAGATAAAGGTGTAGAAGCTACGATTGAGCTCGCAAAATCTCCGAACACAAAAGTAATTGTGGTTGGAAATAGCGATAGTGGCGGCTTACCATTGATCTTAGGTGGTGGCGGTGATTAATCTAAATCATTGAACTCATTACTTTATAATAACCGGAGGATAAAATTATCCTCCGGTTATTTTTTTCCATCTATTCTTCTGCTTATCTTTTTAATCACCTGACATAATGTCGCCAAATCCCCATTGGCACAATTCTGGACATACTAAGATCATATTTAAACAAACGAACACCTCGTTTTTTACCCTTGCTATTCTCCTGGAATAGCATACAAGTCCGAATTATTATGATAAATTTCCTGCAAGATCAATCAAAAGAAACCTTTCCTGGTGCTCCTAATAAATATAATGATGCAGAGCTATTAGATGCTTATTCCCAAACGGTGGTAGCCGTTGCTAAGCACGCAAGTGATGCTGTGGTGCATATTAAAGTAACGAAACCAAGTCCAAAATCGAAAACCAAGAACTTGCGTCGGAGACGTGGCAATGGTGGTGCTGGTTCTGGTTTCATTATTTCTTCCGATGGTTTAATTGTGACCAACAGCCATGTAATTAACCAAGCCACACGAATCGAAGTTAACTTACAAGATGGCCGTCAGTTTATGGCAAAATTAATTGGAGATGATCCAGCAACTGATATTGCGATCATTCAGATTAATGCTGAAAACCTTTCTACGCTATCTTTCGCCGATTCTGATCATTTGCAAGTTGGACAAATGGCCATTGCGATTGGTAATCCATTTGGTTTTCAATACTCTCTGACCGCCGGCGTTGTCAGTGCACTAGGCCGAACCTTGCGTTCTGAAAGCGGCCGCCTAATTGATGATGTTATCCAAACCGATGCCGCCTTGAATCCAGGAAACTCTGGTGGCCCATTGGTCAATTCTCGAGGTGAGGTGATCGGGGTAAATACAGCCGTTATTTTGCCTGCCCAAGGTTTATGTTTTGCCGTAGCCTCCAATTTGGTACAGTACGTGGCAGGCAAACTAATCATCGAAGGGCGCGTAAAACGTGGTTATTTAGGTATTGCAGGACAGATGGTACAAATTGATAAAAGAATGGGTAAAATGCTGCAAATTAATAGTCGTTCTGGTGTTTTAATCCAAGAAATTGTACCCGATGCCAATGCTTATAACGTAGAACTAAGAACAGGAGACTTGATCATCAGTTACGATCAAAATAAGATTGAAAGCATCGATGATCTACACAAGCTACTGGACGAAACTTCTATTTCGAAAGCTGCAAAAATCAAGGTGATCCGCAATCGAAAAATACATGAATTAGTGGTTATCCCTACCGAGCTTCGGTAGCGATGACTACAGGAATAAACACCTAGTTTTTTTCCACAGAGGCTCTCAAGCCAGATAATGCTTGAAAAGGGGCATTTACTGTAAATAGATTCACAATCCAAGCAGGAACACCTGCTGGATCACTTAGGTATTGGTAGGTTACCTCCGTAATATTGGAGGCCAGGGGCTTCAACTCCCAAAAGCCCTCCATTTTATTCATCCGAACTTTGCCTTCTTGCGCCGGTAATTGATCTGATACCGCATCAAAATTAATCAAAATACGACCATCTGATTTTCTTTCTGTTTCAATTTGAAGCACAAAGTCTCGGTCAGATAAAGGGATGGGTAAATTGAGTACAAAATAAAGATAGTGTGCTCCCATTGGATCTCCATCCAACAATTTCATCTCTTTTACTTTGTAGCGCCAAGGCTGGATACTTGAATAATCATTGACCAATTCCAGCAAATCCGAAGCTGCAATAGGCATTTTAGTCACGGACCGTACTTCCTTGAAGTTGGTCTGTGCCACATTTCTGGTAAAGACCGATATATTATCCGCCTGTTTGGACAATTTCCATTCCTCCTTTTGAGCAAGGAGTAAATTAAAAGGCAGGAACAAGAACAAAAACAGTATTTGCGGTAAGCGCATAATTAAGCTTTAGCAGTTGTTTGATAATTATAACCTTATAACCAGTAACTGCTCTAACCAATTGCAATTCGCCTTTGTTTGTTTTATTTTTAAAAGGAATTAATCTGATTTTAACGCTTTTTTAAATCCCATTTTGGCTAAGCCATACAACATATTCTTTCGTTTTTTCTTTTTTATAGCATACGCAATAAACTAGGTTCCTATGAGATTACTGTTACTACTATCGATTTTGTTTTTAGCTTGTCAAGGAGGAACTGCGCAAGTTCTACAAAAAATCCCTGGTCTGGACTCTCGGTTTCGAGAGACCAATATGTCGATTACACCCAATGGAAAGTATCTTTTTTTCATGTCCCAACGGGGAGGCATGCCTTGGTCAACACGCCGGCAGGCCATTCCGGGCCAAGTGGCTCAATACGATGGTGACATTTGGTACGCTACCAAGCAGGGGGATGGCTGGAGTGCCCCTCAATGTCTCGGCACCAATATCAACACCTATAGCGGAGAGGACGAGCCCAACATCACCGCAGATGGTCAAGGTGTTTATTTTCAGAGCTGGAGAGACGATTGGCAGTGGTCTGGGGGGCCCTATTATAAAGCAGAACTCAATGGCTCTACTTGGGGACAACCCGTAGGATTAGGAAGTAACATCACTGCCTTCTTCAAAGATTTAGATTTAAGGTTGGATAAGGTTTTTGAAAAGGACCTAAAAGAAAGGAACCTCTATCGCGATTATATTAAATTTCGGACTATTTATCCCTTTTCCTGGACTGCTCGTCTAGAGCGGAAAGGTGTTGACTTTAATGATTATTTATTGGGAACAGATGGGATGGCCATCTCTCCCGATGAGAAAATATTTATTGTTTCTGTTTTTAATCCGGATAAGAAAAAATACGATCTATTTATTAGCCGCAAACAAAGAAATGGGGAATGGAGCTATCCAGAATTACTTTCCGTTCCAAATCGATCTAATGAAATTTCTGTATACATAGCCGGAGATAATAAGACGGTTTATTTTGCTTCAGATCAGGCAGGTGGCATGGGCGGCTATGATATTTATAAAACTACTTTAGGCACTGGCAATAATTGTACACCGCCCGAAAATATTGGTGCTCCTTATAATTCCTCCAGAGATGATTACGGTTTTGTAGTCGATCCTACTGCTGATAAAGCCTATCAAATTATCGATGGTGCTATTCATGAAATGCAGTTATTAGAAACAGCGAAACCAGAAGAAACCATTGTTATCAATGGGCGTGTTCAAGATCAATTTGGCCAGCCATTAGAAGCTAGAATTCAACTTTTTAATGTAGCAGATCCTGGTGAGATTATTGCGAACGCCAGAAGTAATAAAAATACCGGCGAGTATT
>CAXIDD010000131.1:0-10546 GCA_964021975.1 uncultured Saprospirales bacterium
TAAAAAATTGAAGAATTGGTCCTGGTCGTAAAAGCCTCCAAAAAGCGCATGCCTCGATAGGAATTCCCTTTTGGATTTAGTGGTGGTGACCAAACAGCCATACTATATTCTTCTGGATGGATGGCAATAATACCTCCACCTACACCACTTTTTCCTGGTAAACCCACGCGGTAAGCAAATTCACCAGCCTCATCGTAAAACCCACAGGTCTGCATGATGGCATTAACCCGCTTGGTCTTTGATCTGTTTAGGATTACTTTCCCGTTCTTATTCTGGCCATTATTCGCTAAATAAAAACAGCTTTCCGCCAATTGTCGACAAGACATAGAGAGGGAGCACATATTAAAATAAAGGTCTAAAACCTGATTACAATTATTGTGGATATTCCCAAAGGAACGGATAAAATTAATCAGCGCAATATTTCGAAACCCAGTTTGCGCTTCTGAATTAGCTACGGATTGATCGTAATCAATGCTAGCATCACCAGATAAGTCTCGAACGAAGTCCAATAACGCTGCTTTCGGGTTTGGAAAAAGACTGACCAATACATCACAAACCACAATCGCTCCTGCATTGATAAAAGGATTTCGAGGAATACCTTTATCTGCTTCCAGCTGTACTAATGAATTAAAAGGCGTGCCGGAAGGTTCTACATCTACTCTTTTCCACAATTCACCATCTAAGTGTTGATAGGCCATCGTTAATGAGAATACTTTTGCACAACTCTGGATAGAAAAAGACACTTCATGGTCTCCTTCCCCAAAATATTCCTGCTGATTTGTCAGTATACCGATACCAAAATACTTGGGATCAACTTTGTCTAATTCTGGAATGTAGGCAGCTACTTTTCCAGGGTTGGGTTCTGTATTAATTTGTTGATGCAGCGAACTAAGAATATTTTGATAATCCATATGACCTGAACTGAACTTGATTCAAATAATTAAGAAGCTCAAGATAAGTTCTAGATAGTTGACCTAAAAGAAAAAGAGCATAGATCATCACAATCTACGCTCTTTTTATCTATCCTAAAATGATTATTTCTATTTCAAGAAACTCATACTTTTCTTAACAAAAGCATCGAGGGCTGCTCCTCTCAACATTCCTTGATTCAATTGTGCTAAATTAAATAGGTATTTTGCTATTTCTTGTTTTTCTGCTTCGTCTTCTGTTTGCATTAATTTAGAAGTGACCAACTCATGGTTAGTATTTACAACTACATTATAGCTTTCTGGGAAATCACCAAAAGCACCTCCCTGCATAGCTTGCATCTCCCGCATCCGACGCATAAACTCCGGACGTGTAATGATGATCGGCTGATCTTCTGGTGACATAGGCCGTAAGCTTACGGAAGCACCGACATCTGTAATCGTTGCTTTGAAGACTTCTTCTACTTGCTTTTGCTCGTCTTCACTGAGGACAGACTCTTGCTTTTCATCTTTTTGTACCAAGTTATCCACAGTATCGGAATCTACCCGCACAAAGGTGACGCCACCGCCTTTAGCTTCTAGCTGCTGCATGAAATGATTGTCGATCACGTGATCAAAAACCAAGACTTCATAACCTCGGCTTTTACAAGCCTCTATCTGAGCGTGCTGATCAATAGTATTGCTGGTATAGAGCAAGATCAATTTATCATGCTTATCCGTTTGGCTCTCTTTGACCTGCTCTTTGAATTCTTCGAAAGTATAGTGTTTATCTTCTGTATTCTTAACTAGCGTAAATTTCAAAGAACGATCGTAAAATTTATCAGCTGAAATCAAGCCGTATTTAACAAATACACCAATATCACTCCACTTAGCTTCGTAAGCTTCCCGATCACTTTTGAATAGCTCGTTCAGCTTATCAGATACCTTTTTACTAATGTAGCCAGTAATCTTCTTCACATTGCCATCCGACTGTAAATAAGAACGAGATACATTTAATGGAATATCTGGTGAGTCAATTACCCCATGTAATAGGGTCAGGAATTCTGGTACAATTTCAGATACATTATCCGTTACGTATACCTGATTGGAGTAGAGTTGGATTTTATTCTTTTGAACCTCAAAATTGTTATTCAATTTTGGAAAATATAGAATACCTGTCAGGTTGAAAGGAAAATCAATATTTAAGTGGATCCAGAATAGTGGATCCTGGAAAGTCATTGGATACAACTCCCGATAGAAAGCTTTATAGTCTTCGTCGCTTAACTCAGAAGGGGCTTTCTTCCAGATTGGGTTAGGATTATTGACAATGTTGTCAACAGTGATGGTTTTCTCCTCTGCTTCCTCACCTTCTCCTTCCGTAATCTTCTCTTCCTTGGTTCCAAATTTAATTGGAACAGGTAGAAACTGACAATATTTATTTAGTAGATCTGCAATTCGATTTTCTTCTAAAAATTCTTTGCTATCATCCGCAATGTGCAAAACGATGTCTGTTCCACGTTCTGTTTTATCATTTTCACCTAGGGTGTATTCAGGACTTCCTTCACAAGTCCAAGTAACACCAGGAGCATCTTCTTGGAAAGACTTCGTGACTACATCTACCTGCTTGGCCACCATAAAGGCCGAGTAGAAACCAAGACCAAAGTGTCCAATAATATTGGCTTCATCTTTATACTTTTCTAAGAAGTCTTTCGCTCCAGAAAAGGCCACTTGATTAAGGTATTTTTCTACCTCTTCGGCACTCATTCCAATCCCTCTATCTCGGATTGTAAGGGTACCTTTTTCTGAATCTAACAACAACTCAATGGTAGGATCTCCAATCTCTCCTTTAAATTCCCCTTTTCTAGAAAGGGTTTGTAGTTTCATAGTGGCATCTACTGCATTAGATACCAATTCGCGAAGAAAAATTTCGTGATCCGAATATAAGAATTGCTTGATGATCGGAAATATGTTCTCCGTTTGTACAGATATGTTACCTTTTTGCATAGTATTTGATTTTTATAATACTATGTTCTCCAAACAACGTGCCACGGCTATTTTTCTGCCATTTTGACATTTTCATTCCTGGCTTCCGATTATTGTAAGACAATATTTGATTTTTTGAGAATTTGAACTTATTTTTAATGCCATTATTGAGAGCTTACACAAGGGCCATTTCTAGGCCGCTATCTTTTCTCCAAGACGAACTAACTTAGGATAGTTGACAATGCATGTCAGCTAACATAGGAAATTATCAACTGACATTGTAGATCGTCAATTGATATTGCAACCTTTATTTACACGTTTCGTAATAACTTATTGATTAATGCTGTTTCCAGCAGTGTTATTTTTTATAAAGACAAAATGCTTTTTTCAGCGGGTGAGCAAATAAAAAGATCAACTTTCGGGGGGACGTTCGATCTTTTGCTCACCGTTTTTTTTATCAAGGGCATTAAACGACAAAAGGCTTGTACATCCTAGGATGTACAAGCCTTTTGTCATCTAAATATAATAGCATATTTATTTCAAAAACCGTTTAGTCACTACTCCTTGATCCGTTACCAGACGTAAAAGATACATGCCAGATTCGTAGACTTCTACATCAATCATGTTTCTATCAAAAATTGCTTGACGCAGCTGACGACCGTTTACATCAAAGATACTGTAGGATTGGATTTCCAAGCCTTTAACATCTAAGTATAATTGAGTACGAACCGGATTGGGATACAATTGAATTTGCCGACTTAATGCTTGTGCGTCCTTAATACTTGTAGCAGACCGAATCGCTGCATCCGTTACCCGGTTAAAGGTCAATAAAGGCGTTTCATCTGCACGGATCATCTTTGCATCCATCACTTGAAAAGCAGTATTCCCAGATTCGGTGGCTATAGTTTGGAAGCTCAGACTAGCCAATCTTCCAAAGCCACTCTGATTGGTAGCATCCGTCCTGGAGATAGCGATATGAATCAATTGATTGTCCTCATCCACTTTTAGGAACGAGAGCGGCGTGTCTCCTTCTGCAAACAACCAAGAATTCTGTAAATCCATTTGGATACTTTCACTAGCAATCACATCGGGATCATATTGTATGCTGAAAGCCAAGCCATAGACTGCTTCAGCCGGTAGTAAATCTTCTCCTAAGACAATTGGAAAACTTTGAGTTTGCCCGCTTAATAAGGTATCCGCATCCAGGTATAAAGGTGTTTCGCCTTCGGCACCGATTACTCTTCCAGGTTGTAGATTGTAGCTAAAATTCTGCTCGATAGCAGTAAGGTCCTCTTCATTCACTATTCCATCTCCATTACAATCCATATTTCTAAAATCGACTGCAGATTGAGGCGTCGTTTGTGACCATGGGAAGGAAAAATCTTTTCGAATTATTTGTTCACTTCGACGGTCTGGCCCAGACTGATCGTATGCCAAAGCAATATTTAAAACGTCTTGATGATTCGCTAAACCATTAAGATTAGCATCCCCTGGATTAACCAGATCACTTCCATCGGAAACAATGATCGATCCATGTTGTGGTCTAATTAATCTGGAACTACCATCTGAGTTTTCTGGAACTTCATTGATAGAAAAGATAAAAGGACTGACACCTTGTAAATTAGCATTTGCCCGGAAATAAAGTTCCCCAAGTATTTCTTCTTCATCTGTATCACTACCATCAAAACTAAAATAGGTAGCTTCTTCTGTTCCAAAATTAAATGGTCCGTCTATCACTACCCGGCCATCCTGACTCAAATTAAAGGCAAACGAATCTAGTCTGATTAAACAAGGATCCCAGTCAATCGTGAATACCATTTCCTTTAAATCCTTGTGATTACGAATAGTAATTGGATAAATAAAACTTTCATTAGGTGTGACGACCACGTCTGGAGCTTCGACTACTGTCGTCATGGCATTACCACAAGCAAAAGCCGATGGATCAGCCTCTAGTTGTCGATCAAAACGATTACCGAGTTGATCCACTACACTAATAAACAAGTTTGGTAAACTATCTAAAATCTGACTACTCCTGAAATAACTGGTATCAACGAAACTATTGCCCCAGGTGAATCGATAGGGTGGTGTAGATAAATTTCCTAATACTTCGTTGTATAAAACAGATTGATAGTCTCCTGTTTCAGGTATTTCTTCACATACTACGTATTGCCGAACCCGCATTTCTGGGCTTTGCCCCATTAAAGCACAATCTGGAACTAAATTAAAAATAGTATCTCTACAGCCAGTTGCATCTTCAATATATAAATCGAATGGAGCCCGTTCGAGGATATCGAATCGAACTGTATTTAATGCAACTTTAGATTCCCCACTGCTCAAGGTATACGTAACCGGAGTAGCATCCGTTTCTATCTCCACATTCAAGATGGCACCCTGATAACAATCATTTGCTACCTGACATTCTAAATCAATAGAAATAGGTCTTTTAGAAGGATCGACTTGTTCTAGGTCAAAGTTGAAAACTTGCGCACAACTATTAGTAGCGTCTGTGACCGTCACCAAATAAACTCCAGCTGTATTGACGGCTATACTAGATTCCGTCTCGCCAGTCGACCAGAGAAAGTTATAACCTTCTAAATTTTGACCAAGAAGGCTCAATTGGGTAGCATTAAGTTCACAACCCAAAAAGCTAGTTTCCTGAGTAAGCGGTAAATCGGCAGCTTCTTCCTCAATTTCAAATTCAAAAGTAGTTGCACATCCATTTTCTGCAGTTACTTCTAGCGTATAGTTTCCTGCTGTATTTACATTGATTTTTGGCATTGTCTCGCCAGTTGACCAAAGGTAACTTAAAGTCCGTAAGCCAAAATAACTAACACCTATTTCTGACGTTCCACCACCACAAGGCAAGTTACCCTCATCTACAAAAAAGTTATTTGGATTAGGTGGATTTAATTCTTGCTCTACTAGTAAAACATAGGTCAACGTACAGGATCCATCGGTTACGGTTAGGTTATAATCAAATGGCTGCGTTACTTTGATCAAGTTAGTAGTGTCTCCAGTTGCCCATTCATAACTAAAGTTATCATTCAGTCCTACGATTCCTATCTCTACGGTATCTCCGAGGCAAGTTATATTTGACTCAATAGTATCCACGACTGGGGCACCTTGTGGCTCTAAAGTAAAATCAAAAGACTCTGCACAAAAATGATCTGTAGAAGTAAGCTCTACACTGTAGTTTCCTGCAGGTAAATTATCCACCATCAAAGTAGAAGCACCTGTAGACCAGTTCAGTTCATAAGTAGATGGATCCGCGTCAATATCTAGGGTGATACTACCGTTTGATTCACCACAATCTGGATCTTGAGTAGTAGCACTAGGAATTGGAAAAGGTAGTCCAGCTTCATTGCCCATGAAATTAACCACCATCTCTGCCGTGGCTACATTATTTTCAGCATCCGTGACCGTTAGGTTATAGGTACCTTCTCTAGTCAGGTTATTGAGTCGACTAGCACTCGAAAAAATAGACTGTGGACCTGCCCAACTGTATCGATAAGGTGGAACACCGCCATTAACATCAACATTTATACTTGCATCGTAAGTATTACAACCAAGGTCAAAATTAAACCCTGGAATAACTGATAAATTACTAGCTCCATTAATAAAAATACCACCCGGTACAAAGTTATAATTGGCGATTTGGTCATCATAAATTTGATCGTCTAAAATCACTTCTGGGACTAGGAAAGTATCATCAAAACTCACGGAATAAAAACTACCTGCTCCTAGATCGTTGGCTACAAAACAAACCTGGAATACCGTATCATTCGGAGCCAAAGTCAATCCATCTGGGAAAGTAGAGGCAATCCAGGACCATTTTAAATCACCCTCGGTCACTCCAAAGTTAGTGCCTGGATTTTCTGGTAAAGCAAAGTCTGTTTTGACTTCTACAAATGTCAAAGCATCTGCGTTCCAACGCATTCCTAAACCAACGCCCAGAACATTTTCAAAGTTATTTACGGTTACTGGAATACAAATCGTATCTCCTACGTTGGCAACTTGGTTACCAACAGAGAACTCGACGATAGGTCGGATTTGACTAAATCCACTTACTGTGAATAATCCAAATAATAAACAAATAATGTAAGGCTTCTTCATGGGTCTTTTTTCTTGAAGTTGATTAATATAAAGTGCTTGGACAAAGCATAGGTCATGTACAAACTTAAAGATAAAAGCTTTGTCTTAAGAATCCCAATTCAGAAGGTTAAGAGCTTGTTTAAACTTATTTTATGGTAAGTAAAACTGCATTTTCGGCTTGGTAAAAATCAAGCTAGGAGAAATAAAGGACTTTATCTCTTTTTATTCATTGACATGAAAAATGAAGCCTACTTTAAAGACATTTTCAATTTGAATGGCCGGTTCATCTTTAAATAGCTTACGAATTTTTGAAATAAAGACATCAAAGCTCCGGCCAAGAAAATAATCTCTTTTCCCATAGATAGCTTCGACTGCTTCTTCGCGTTTTAAGATCTGATTTTTATGCAGGCACAATTGATACAATACCTCATTTTCTTTTTCTGTGAGTCGGTAAGCAGTATCCCCACGAGTTAGCAGTTGTAATTTATAATCAAAGGCAAAACGTCCCAATTGGAACTGATGCTGTTGAGCGGATTGCAAAAGGTTTTGTCTCCTTAAAATGACTTGGATCCTGCACAGTAGCTCTTCGTCATCAAATGGTTTACTGATATAATCTTCTGCTCCTAAGCGAAAACCTTTTAATTTATCTAGTTTTTGGGTTTTAGCCGTAATAAAAAGAAAAGGCAGACTAGGCCTACTTTCTTGTATTTTTTGCCCCAGTTCAAATCCATCCATTTTTGGCATCATAACATCCAATATGCATAGATTAAATCGTTGATTTTGTAAAGCTTTCCAACCACTTTCCCCATCTTGACATAAGGTTACTTCATAACCTTCTACGGTTAATAAGTCATTCAACAAGAAACCCAGGTTTTTGTCATCTTCTACCAATAGTATTCGAGTTAATTTACTCATACGGCCGCATTTTTAATAGGAAAAAACAAATAAAAAGTACTGCCTTTGCGCAGCTGACTTTCTACTTTTAAAAAACCAGCATGTTGCTCAACTACATTTTTAACGTAAGCGAGTCCTAATCCAAAGCCTTTTTGAGAAAAGGTATTTCCTTTGGTAACTCTAAAAAACTTTTGAAAAATAGTTTGTCGAAAAGAAGGATCTATTCCGACTCCATTATCTTGAATGCTTAATTGTAGGAAATCTCCAGATAGATCTAAACCTACTATGATTTGTGGCGTTGTTTCACAATATTTAATGGCATTTTCAATTACGTTGCGGATAGCGTTACTGATATGAAGGTGGTCTCCGGCTGTCATTGGTATGCTGGTAGGAGGTTCAAATGAGATCTGACCGCCTTTAGCTTGGGCCAGTAAGTTCATTTCTGCGGTAATAGTAGTCAGCATGGCATCCAACTGTATAGGTTCCTCTTTGAGTGGAATACTGCCTCTTTCTAATTGAGAAATATGCAGGACCCGCTCCACTTGCTCCAATAAGCGTTTATTTTCGGAAGCCATAATTTTAGCGTAGGTATTATCTGCTGGTAATATCTTTTTTTTGTTTAGCAATTGTAAAGCTAATTGCATATTGGTCAATGGCGTGCGAAATTCATGCGCCATATTGTTAAAAAAATCTCTATTCCATTGGTTCAACCTACCTTGCCGAAGTAAATGATGCATCGTTAATAAAGAGAAAAAGACAACTATTAAAAGTAATATAACAGAGGCCACAATCATCCAGCCAAGTTCCTTCAAAACATAAGCTCCACGGCCTAAAAAATGAATTTGCATGATCCCTGTATCATTTCCTACCACACAGCTGTATTTATCATTAGGCGTAAAGGGAGGGAAAGCTACTGCGGCTGTATTGGATTCAACCGGAATAATTTCAAAGCGATAATCCAGGGCAATATTGAATTGCTGAAAAGTAGAATCTAGTAATAGGGTTAATTCCTGGGGCCCCATCTTTGTTTCTAATAAGCCCGTGCCACAAGCAAGGCCATCTTCTCCACCCAACAATTCCAACTCTATTCCATCTAAGGAAGCTTGATTTATTTTGGTGGTAATACTCCCAAGGGCCATTGTGACCTTTTGATCAAATTGCTTCTCTACCAAGCTTGTTGCGTATTCTAACCAACGTACTTGAAAAGCAATCAAGACAATCAATGCCATTGTAGAAGCTAAAATAATCCAGTGGATTTTCTTTACCTGCATATATGGTAGGTTTTCCTACAAAATACGGCTTTTTTAGCTGCCCTTTAAATGAAAAGAATAGGCTTTAACAAGTAGCTAACAAGTCTATTTAGCTAGGACTAACAAAGGATTGTGGAAAAACTCAAAAGGTAAATTTCTTATTCAAAAAAGATTTGTGAAAAAAAAATTATTCCAAAAAAATGTAAGTGCTTGTTAACCTGTACTTAATAAACATTTAATGTGTGGATAAATATTCAAAAAAACACAAACTGACAGTACTTTTTCCACAAAGTTATCCACACTAGTGCTTTTTGCTAAAATTCTTAAGTAAATAATTTAAGTATAAAACCAATCCCAAAAGAATTAAAGCACCCGCTTGATGATATACGCCTAAGTCTACCGGCACCTGGGCTTTACTATTAATAACCGTTAAAATCCCCAGCAAAACCTGTATAATCAACATTCCTGCAAATAAATACAATCCTCGTTTAAAAAGAGGGCTTGTCGTTTGTTTAATGCCTCTAAAAAAATAAGATAAACCTATGATAATCAACAGGTAAGCTGTACTTCTGTGTAAAAACTGGATCAAAGCAGACATAAAAGGGGTCTGGTCATAATTTATGAAATTATCCACATTCCAGGCACTAGCATCTAACAGTAGCGCAGGAAGCCACTCTCCATTCATATCTGGCCAAGTTGGAAAAAAAAGAGCGGCTTTCATTCCAGACATAATCCCCCCAAGTACAATTTGAACACTTAAAACGCTGAGGATCAATAAGGCTCCTCTTTTTAACATCGAGCTGTGGATAACTTGTGTAAAAGGTCGGAATACCTTGAAAGTTGTCCACAATAAGTAACTAAATAGGATTAAAGCCAATGATAAATGCATGGTTAATTTATAGGCATTCACCCAAGGCCGCTCGACTAAACCACTGGCAACCATGATCCAACCAAAGGAAGCAACAACTGCCGCCAGCAGGACTACCGTAATTAATCTTCGCTTGAGCATGCGATCTATCCAACCTTTGTAAAGAAAAAAGAAAAATGGAATCGCAAAAACAAATCCCATCGTACGCGCCCATAACCTATGAAAGTATTCCCAGAAGTAAATGAACTTGAATTCGGACATAGACATGCCCTCATTGATCTTTTTATACTGAGGTGTCAGTTTATAAGCTTCAAACTCTGCCTCCCAACCAGCGGCGTTTAAAGGCGGTAGAGTCCCTCGGACAAGCTCCCACTCGGTAATGGAGAGCCCAGACTCTGTTAAACGGGTAATTCCTCCAATCACTACCTGCATAAATACCATAAACACACCAATCGCCAGCCATATGCGTACCGCACGGTGGTAAGGATTCTTTTGTACAGCTACCGTCTGCTCTATTGTGTTCTCTTCCATCTTAGATTTTTATTCCTTTGTAT
>CAXIDD010000132.1:0-10526 GCA_964021975.1 uncultured Saprospirales bacterium
GCGTAAGATTAAAAAAGATTTTGATAAAGCAGAAGATAAAAGATTATTTATTACATCAAGTCTGGATGCGTATAAACAGATGAAAATACATCAAAATTTTCAAGCTGCATTAAATAGAAACAAAGCAGTGATTAATAAATTAGAAAAGATGATGGCTAGTGCGCGCATCATGAAAGAATCAGAAGTAGATACTTCTAAGGTGACCGTCTTGACTCGGGTAACCATTAAAAATCTAAAGGTAAAAAGAGAAGTTACTTATCAGTTAGTTTCGGAGTCTGTAGCCAACCTCAAAGAGAAAAAATTATCTGTTAGCTCTCCTATTGGAAAGGCTTTATTAGGTAAAAAAGTAGGAGAAAAAGTAGAAGTTCAAACTCCTGGAGGGGTGATTCCTTTTGAAATCAAGAACATTACCCTTTAGTAATAGCCTATTTTATAATAGCCCTTTTTAGGAAGAAAGCGGATGTACTTCGGGTACATCCGCTTTTGTAGTTTTGAAAGCTTTCCTTATTTTACCAGAAATCTAAAAAATGGCTAGCATCTTTACTAAAATTGTGAATGGCGAAATCCCCGCCCATAAAATTGCAGAAACGTCAGATTATCTCGCTTTCCTAGATGTCTTTCCTTTAGCAAAAGGACACATATTAGTCATCCCCAAAAGGGAAATTGACTATATCTTTGATGTAGAAGACGATCTATTGGCAGGCCTGATGGTTTTTGCTAAAAAAGTTGCGAAGGCACAACGAAAAGCCATCCCTTGTTTGCGTATCGGAGTAGCAGTAATTGGGGTAGAAGTCCCTCATGCTCACGTGCACTTAATCCCATTGAATTCCTTAGCAGATATCAATTTTGAAAATCCAAAATTGAAAGTAACGCAGGAAGAGTTAGCTGCAACTGCCGAAAAAATTCGGGCAGAACTATAGGTGATTGTAGCATTTATCCCTTTAGAGTTCGGGTGAAAAATCTTAAAATTGCTAAATCATAGCACCTACTTCTTTTTAGAAAAGTGTTTAAGCATGATCACTTCTTGCTCACTCAATGGACGGATATATCCTCGGGGTAAATCTTTCTTGGTCAGTCCACCTAGATAGACGCGATCGAGTTTTTCTACGGTATAGCCAAAGTGAGCAAATATACGCCGTACAATACGGTTGCGACCAATGTGCAATTCTATTACCAAGTCTTGTGGATCCCTATTCGGCCGAATATGTAGACTATCTACTGCTACCGGACCATCTTCAAGTTCGAAGCCTTCTCGTATAGCATTAAAATGTGCTTCACTAATTGGCTTATCTAGCGTGACGTTATAGACTTTTGTCATCTCATAACTCGGGTGGGTCATTTTCAAAGAAAGATCTCCATCGTTAGTGAATAGTAGCAAGCCGGTTGTTTGCCGGTCCAATCGGCCAACGGGGAAAACCCGTTCTTTGACTTTCTTAGATACAATATCCATCACCGTGCGGCGACCTTTTTCATCGCTCGTCGTCGTGATGTAATTATTGGGTTTATTCATCAGATAATAAACCTTTTTGGACTCAGCCTTGATCACTTTGCCCTTGTATTTGATTACATCCCCAGCAGCTACTTGGTAGAAAGGCTCTACCACGACTTTGTCATTGACCATCACTTGGCCATCTTTTACTTCCTGCGCAGCTTGCCTCCGACTACAGATACCACAGTGGGCCACATACTTATTCAAGCGCATACCTTCCTCCTCACTTCCTTCCCGAATTTTCACGGAAGGGAATCTTTGGAAAGCACTTGCCTTTTGCTCAATTTTCCTTGGAGCTTTCTTTTTCTTCTTCTTTTTGTAAGGTTTCTTAGCCATGGTGTAAAGATAGGCAATAGTGTTTACTAGTGGTAACGTTTTGTTAAGTTGTAGGTCCAGAACAAATACCTAAATCTTAAAATTCATTCAAAACAATAACAAAAACATAAATAAGAATGAAATTAAAAAGGGAGTTGCATTACTGTTAAATTCAAATGATTAGCAAAACGTATGGCGTACGCCGACAATAGTAATCAATAATAGTTGATGAAAACAAATTAGACTTTGACCATAAATCTTAAACCACAATACCAACAAACCAGTAAATCAACAGACCTAAAACGGAATATCCTCATTCTCATCGTTCATCTTAGAAGGACGTGTGATCACATTGCTGGAGTAAGGATTCTCGAACGTATCATCGGAGAGGACCGCAAAGTCTGGATCATCCAGATCAGAAAAGCGGGCAAATTCAGGAGTGAAACGGAGCTTAATGGTATCCTGCGCCCCGTGTCTGTTTTTAGCAAAAATAATTTCGGCTACATTTTTTAGTGACTGACCTTCCTCATCTTCCAGGATTTGGTAGTATTCTGGCCGATAGATAAAGGCCACCATATCCGCATCCTGCTCAATAGAACCAGACTCCCGTAAATCTGATAATTGTGGTCGTTTGGAACCACCACGGACTTCCACGGCTCTACTCAGCTGCGAAAGGGCAATCACAGGGACACTTAACTCTTTAGCCAGCATTTTGAGGGCACGAGAAATGGCACTCACCTCTTGCTCTCGATTACCTTTGGAATTATCTCCACCGCCACTCATCAATTGCAAATAATCAATGATCACCATCTGAATATCGTGTTGCATCTTTAGACGGCGGCACTTGGCCCGCAGCTCAAATACATTGATACCTGGAGTATCATCAATATAAATAGGAGCTTCGGATATTTTTTCAATGGCTTGTTGTAATTGGGGCCACTCGTAATCTTCCAGTTGGCCATTCCGCAGTTTTTGGCCAGATACTTCCGCCTCCATTGAAATGATCCGAAGTGCCAATTGTAGCGAAGACATCTCTAAGGAGAAAATGGCAATTGGCTTTTTAAAGTCTTTAGCGGCATTTCTAGCTAGAGAAAGTACAAAAGAGGTCTTACCCATACCTGGACGAGCAGCAAGGATGATTAAATCTGAAGGCTGCCATCCCGAGGTCATTCGGTCCAAATCTGCAAAACCAGTAGGAACACCAGTCAAGCCATCTACTTTTCCCTTTAATTCTTCTAACTGTTTGAGTGCTTTGGTTGCTAAGGATCCCATCGATTCATAGGAGCGATTCATGTTTTGCTCTGCAATCGAAAAAAGGCCTTGCTCGGCCGTATCTAGTAATTCAAAGACATCGGCAGTATCTTCAAACGCGTCTTTAATAATTTTATCCGAAACGCGAATGAGCTCCCGTTGAATGTACTTCTGGGCGATAATCCGAGCGTGGTATTCAATATTGGCCGAAGAGGCTACTCGTTCTGTAAGAGCAACAATGTAAGCTGGCCCTCCAGCGGCTTTCAAGTCTCCACCCTTGCGTAACTCCTCAGTGACCGTCAGCATATCGATTGGGTGAGAGCGCTCAAAAAGACGCAACATGGCTTTGTAAACCATCTGATTGGCATCCACGTAAAAACTAGCAGATTGGATAATATCTAGGACGATAGATAGGGCATCTTTATCCAACATAATAGCTCCTAGTACTGCTTCTTCCAGCGGAATAGCCTGAGGAGGAACTTTTCCAAAAACAAAACTGGAAAGTTCTTCGGTGCGATTCCGGCGGTTAGAGAGTACTTTTTTGGTTTTGCTATCGTTATATTCTGCCATAGTTTTTAAACAACTTCAATAATTTTCTTCAAAGTGTTAGCTTTCAAAATTAGTTTATTCCGTTCACAATAGCGAATTAAATCAAAGATAAAGATACCAACGACCAATTGTTGATAAGTGACTTTTAAGTGTTGATAAGGTGTTGTGACAAAACGATAGGTGAAGTTTTTAAATAACTTCTGTTAAAGTAAAATGGCTTGTCAAGAAAAATCATTAAATTGGGAAACCTAGATCGTAAAACAGAACTACTATGCTCGTTTTTAAGAAGTCCATCTACTTAATCTTCGCTTGCTGTCTATTGTCCTTTGTGGCAAGTGGATCCAAATATGAATTGGATGAGGAAGTGATCAAAAGCCGAATTGATTCATTAGAATCTGAAGTGGTCTCACCTCGTTATGACAATATCGTCAAAAGTTATTTAAGGACCTACACCATTAGAGGCCGAGATAAGTCGGAACGTATTCTAGGGAGGCGCTTAATTTATTTCCCGATTTTTGAGCAATACATCAAGAAATACAACTTACCAGATGACCTGAAATACTTACCTATTGTTGAATCTGCCTTAGAACCACGGGCAGTATCTGTAGTTGGTGCGGGAGGACTATGGCAGTTTATGCCAGAAACGGGACGGTATTATGGTTTGGAAATCAATAGCCAAGTAGATGAGCGCTGTGATCCCCATTATTCTACGGATGCCGCCATGCAATATTTGAGTGCACTCTACAATCGGTTTAATGACTGGGAGTTAGCGATTGCGGCTTACAATAGCGGAGGCGGTCGAGTTAGTCGCGCCATGAAGCGCGCTAGATCTAAAAACTTCTGGCGAGTAAAAAGGTATTTACCACGTGAAACCGCTAATTACGTGCCAGCCTTCATCGCTGCAACCTACCTTTTGAAACATTATGAAGCACATGACCTAGAGCCACGTGTTCCTTCCTTGGATGCTCAAATTATTGAGACAACGCAGTTGAACCGTTCGATGTCCTTTTATGAAATTGCTCAAATTTCTGGTGCGGCTTTAGATATTATTGAATTGTTAAACCCAGCCTACTCCAATAGCTATATTCCAGTACGCCCGGGAAAAAGTAGAAACCTGACGCTACCGAAACGAAATATGATTCCTTTTGTAGCCTTTTTGGAAGCTGGACATAGTGATGCAGAGAAGCGGGCTGCAATCGCAACGGCACCAGTCTTTATTTCTCAACCAAGCTCTAAAATTATTAAAGCTTACGAAGCAGAAAGTTACCTACTCAAGGCCGGAGATTCTTTGCAGCTGTTTGCTGCTCAGCATCAGGTGCCTTTGGTTCAGCTCCAGGCATGGAATAATCTGAATCAACTGGTCTTCGAAGAGGATCAGGAAATTAATATTTATGTAGGCCAGCCTCTGGGGAATAACCCAATGAATCTGGAATTAAAACCTATTGAACCAATCCGGACCGCTTCTTTACTAAAAGAGCAGCTTCCTTTGAGGCAACATCGAGAAGAAAGTATCTACGAAAAAGAATTAGACCGCTTTTTATTTCAGAATGAATTCTTATTTTATTGGACTCCCAAAAGAGAACGCTTGTCGGCTATTGCAAATAAATTGCCAGGTGTGAGCTTAGACGATTTATTAGCACTTAATGATTTGAAAAAAGATAAAGTCATCAAATCCGATGAAAAACTCAAAATTAAGAAACTCAGTTTCTAAATAATTAGGGTAGTTTTTGTAGCCAATTGTGACTTTTAAAAAGAAACTAGTCTTAAAATAAATCAACTTAAACAAATAAAACAAAACAATTATGTCTAACGATTTGATGAATATGCTGCAGCAACAATTAGGTAACGATGACTTCATCAATAGCCTGAGCAAACAAATTGGTGGTGCAGAGCCTGCTCAAACTAAAGTCGCAGCTAGTAGTATCATTACTACTTTAATGGGGGCAATGACCCGTAATGCTTCTACTCCAGAAGGTGCCAATGCACTAGCCAATGCTTTAGACAGGGATCATGATGGTAGTATTTTAGAGGATGCCATTGGTATGCTAAGCGGTCAAAAACAAGCAAGTAATGCAAAAATGGTCAATGGAGCTGGTATTCTAAAACACTTGTTAGGAGGTAAGCAAAATGGAGCTGTTGATATGATTAGTCAACTATCTGGCTTGGACAGTAGCAAGACCGGAAGCTTAATGACTATGCTGGCCCCCCTTCTAATGGGCGCTTTGGGTAAAACTAAAAAGCAAAGTGGTCTGGGTGCAGGAGATATCTTCAATCTATTGCAAGGTACAGTCAGTACACAAAGACAACAAAATACAGGTAATCAAGGAATGGATATGATCTCCATGTTCTTGGATCAAGATGGAGACGGAGACATCAAAGATGATGTGTTGAAAATTGGTGGTAAGCTTTTAAGTGGTTTCTTCCGCCGGAAGCGTTAAGCAAAACCAGTGTGATTTTAGCAAGAAAAAAGGCGCGAGTACACTCGCGCCTTTTTTCATTTAAGCAGTTTAAGAAAGAAGTAGAATTAAGAATTACTTTCTTCTTTGGCTTTCTCTTTTTGCTCGTGCTCTTTAATACCTTCTTTCAATTCTGACTCCAAAGTAGAGCGTGCGGTATTAAATTCTCTGATACCTCTACCAATGCCACGCATTAGTTCTGGGATTTTTTTACCACCAAACAGTAGTAAAATTGCCGCAAAAACAATCAGCATCTCTGGTCCTAGAAAATTGAATAATAATATTGTTTCCATTTTTTTATTTTTTTTAACCTTGCAGCTTACTTAACTAAGAACTGCTATTTCTAAAAATACGAATATTCTCTTGAATTAGATGGCTAAAATACGCTAAGGTTTAAAATTGGCCACTAATTATGACGTTAAAATGTTTGTTTTTCCTTTGGGAAAGGGACATTTAATTCGTCAGCTGGCTTATTTTTTTAAACCAATTTCGCGTAAGCGCTCATCCAAGTAGGCTCCCGCTGTAATAGGCTCATAAGCCAAGGGGTTTTCTTCCGTTACACAAGCGTCCAAACAAGTCAAATCCATATTAGCTTTTGGGTGTAAAAAGAATGGAATAGACAGACGTGGTAAATGCCACTGTTCACGTGGTGGATTAACCACTCGATGTGTAGTAGATTTTAGGTAATTATTGGTGAGCCGCTGCAACATATCTCCTACGTTGATTACAATTTCATCCTCGCCAGGTGTAATGGCTAGCCACTCATTATCTTTAGAGAGTAATTGTAGACCACCGGCAGAGGCACCTACTAATAAAGTAATGAGGTTGATGTCTTCATGTTGCTCAGCACGAATCGCAGAGGCTGGTTCTCGAGTAATCGGAGGATAATGGATGGCTCTTAAAATACTATTACCGTCCTGGATTTTATCAGAAAAATAATTTTCATCTAGTCCTAAATAAATAGCAATGGCTTGCAAAAGTGCACCTCCAGATTTTTCAAATGCCCTGTATAATTCAAAGGCTAATTCAGAAAACTCTGGATGCTCGGCTACTTTTACATTATCTGGATAATTGCTTTTTTCAGGATGATCCTCAGCCACCGTTTGACCAAATTGATAGAATTCTTTTAAATCTGCTACTTCCGATTGTTTGGCGTGCTCTTTTCCAAAAGAAGTATAACCTCTCTGGCCAGCTAAGCCAGCAATCTCATATTTCCGTTTGATGGATTCCTCCAAGGCAAAAAAAGCTTTAGAGGCCGCGTAAAAATCATCAACTAGCTTTTTGGGAATGCCGTGGTTGACTACCCCAACAAACCCGACTTCATGAAAAGCCTGACCACTCTGATCTACAAAAGCGGAGCGAGCATCCGCATCTCCTGCGGTAAACTGTGATAAATCAACTACCGGAATCACTCTTTTTCCCATTACTCTGGTTTTTTATTTCTAAAATTGCTTACCCAAAATTAAGAAGAATATTCATAACTCACACAGCAAACTACCTCGGAGGTTTATATTTTGAGCCATCCAAGATTTTTTGAGCGTCTTCAATCGCCATTAAATCTGTTACACTAACATTTGGGTTGCGCTTCATATAGGCTTGGATGATTTTCCAACCCACCCAATTGGCCGCCCTCCCTGGTGCATCTGGATGCATCTGAGGTACCTTGGGTGCGTATTCTACGAATTTGCGTATTTTTTTCCATTCACTTTCGTAAAAAAGTTGCTCTTGTAACAAGAAAGCCCAGATTTCTAATTCACTATCTTCTAACCACAAAATATCCTGCTCAGGCATTTCAAAAATGACAGAATCCGGGGTGTTCGGCAGCAACAAATCCAAAAGATAAAACTTTTTACCCTCGTGAATCATGATATCCAACATACGATTTCCTGGCTCCCCTCCAGCAAGATCTTCTACCAAAGGCTGAAGGGTTTTCATGACCAAATGATCCCGATTAAAAGAACGGGTGAGGTAATTCGAAAAATTGGGGTTTCCTGGATTGTACTTAGCATATGGATAATCTGCTCCCAAAAAGAAATCCAAACCAATGGCCAGTTGATCTGCACCATAAATGAAAGATCCAATAGTGTATTCGGAAAGATAGGTCGTTACTTGTGGAACTGGTCGCTCTGGAAAATAATATTTATAATACCGAAAAGCGTCTGTTAGGTCTTCTTCATAAAAACTTAAATCCCCATAAAGTAAAGTAGTGGTATCATAAAGTTGACGGACTTCGGGGAAAGTAATAAACCCTTTCATATAATTTTCGAAACCTTGAGGCGCACTTTTTGCCCCCATTAGCTGTTCGAAGTATAAAGCAGCAAATAATGGGTACTTTGCTTCTACCTGCGCTAGTTCCTCCTTAATATTGTTGGTATCGATTGTAAAAAGATCTTGCTCAAAACGCCTCAACTCTAGGTCTATGTTTATATTTGAAACATCAGGCGCGGGCGTTGATTGATCGACTTGACAAGCTGAAAAAGTAAAAAATCCACCCAGTACAAATGCAATTAATAGCCTGGTAAGCTGGTTATTATTTTTATCCATTGTAAAAGCTAACTGTTTTATAACGAAGCTAAGTAATTGATCTAAATTTTTTTTGACGATAAAATTTGATGATTTTGATTCTGAATGAGGCAAAAACGTAGACATAGCCATAGCTATGGGGCGTATTTTTAACGAAATGTAGAATCAAAAGCACATATTTTAGCCCTAAGGATAAATTTTAGACATACTCTAATCTTAAAGTCCTAAATTTGTAGCAGTAAAGGTAGCTGATTACCCAGACTGCTGTTTTAGATTAAAGAAAAGGACACTAAAAATGTTCTTCCTCAAAAACTACTAAAAATGAAAAAAATTGTTGTAAGTCTTTCCTTTTTATGCTTTACCCTCTTGGGACTTCAAGCTCAGGAAGGAGATATCCGCTTCGGTATCCAAACTAGTCCAACCTTTACTTGGATGAATACAGCGGATGTTAATGTCAATCGTAGTGGAACCAACCTTGGTTTAAAACTAGCCATGATGTCGGAATATTATTTTCGGGAGAATTACGCAGTCACCAGTGGTATTGGTTTCCATTTTAATTCTGGTGGCCAGATGTTATTCGAAGATCCCGGTACTTACTGGCCCAATTCTGATTTGAGCCCTGGCTTGGATTCTTTAGCATCAGGTGCAAAATTGCGTTACAATTTACAGTACGTTGAAATTCCGCTAGGTTTAAAAATGAAGACCCGTGAATTTGGATACCTCAGTTATTGGCTAGAGCCTAGCCTGTCTATGGGATTCCGGTCCCAAGCAAGAGGTACCATGGAAGGCCGTCGCTTTGATGGAGCTACCATTGGTGAAGAAGGCGAAAAAATTAATATTAGAGATGAGGTCACAGGCATCAACTTGGCTTGGGGACTCGGTGGTGGGGTAGAGTATACCCTTTCTGGTACAACCTCCCTTTTGTTGGGCATTAATATGCAATTTGGTTTTACAGACATCACTAAAAACACGGGGACTTATTTTGATGACTCTCGCGGAGGAGAAGCAAGGCAAGAAGATAGCCGCGCTAAAATCACAGTGCTCAGTATCAAAGCGGGAATTTTATTTTAGCAAGACCCTAAATCAATATTAATGGATCAGATATTTGCAGCACAGCTAGATGCTTTTATTAAGGCTGCCTTAGAAGAAGATGTCAGAGATGGAGATCACACTTCTTTAGCTTGTATTGACCCCAATGCTACGGATACGGCCTACCTTTTGGTGAAAGAGCCCGGTGTCTTGGCAGGTGTCGCTTTCGCGGAAAAAGTATTCGAGATGGTGGACCCCAATAGTACACTTGAAGTATTTATCGAGGATGGTACAGATGTAAAAGTAGGGGACATCGCCTTCGAAGTGACTTGTAATTCCCAGGCGCTACTTAAAGCCGAGCGACTGGTCCTGAACACGATGCAACGGATGACTGGTATCGCGACCATAAGCAGACAGTATGCGGCAGAAGTCGCGGATTATCCAGTTAAAATTTTAGATACCCGTAAAACGACACCCCTAATTCGATTTATCGAGAAGTGGGCAGTACGCATTGGCGGTTCTACTAATTACCGAGATGGTCTCTACGATTGGATCATGATCAAAGATAACCATGTCGATGCCAGCGGCGGTATCCCCGAAGCTATTGCACAAGTCAAGCAGTATCTTAAAGACAAACAGCTGGATTTGGGCATTACGGTAGAGGTGCGGGATTTAGATGAAATGCAACAGGTTCTTGATAGTGGAGGGATTACTCGAATCATGCTGGATAATTTTTCTACCGAAAAAATGGAGGAGGCTGTCAAAATTATTGATGGTCGTTATGAAGTGGAAGCCTCAGGTGGCATTACTTTAGGTCGCTTACGCGAAATTGCGGCGGTTGGAGTAGATTTTATTTCCGTTGGTGCATTGACGCATTCTGCAACAAGTGTGGATCTAAGTTTGAAGATAAGTAA
>CAXIDD010000133.1:0-10472 GCA_964021975.1 uncultured Saprospirales bacterium
CCCAGAAAACCTGCCTGATTACGGCTGGCCCCACATTTGAAGCCATTGACCCAGTACGCTTCATCGGCAATCGTTCTTCCGGAAAAATGGGTATCGCTTTAGCAGAGGCTGCTGCGATGGCCGGTGCTCAAGTAGAGTTGGTTTTGGGGCCAAGTAAATTAGATATCCAGCATCCCAATGTACAGGTGCACCGCGTACAAACTGCTTTGGAAATGCACGAAAAGGCTACGTCTATTTTCCCACAATGTGACCTGGCTATTATGGCCGCCGCAGTTTCCGATTATCGGCCGAGTACGGTGGCTACTCAGAAAATTAAAAAATCTTCGGATAACCTTCGGATTGATTTAGTGAGAAACCCAGATATTGCAGCTGATTTAGGTCGCCAAAAGAAAACGAATCAATTATTGATCGGGTTTGCATTGGAAACCAATAATGCGATTGAAAATGCTCAGCAAAAGTTGAAAAAGAAAAACTTGGATTTGATCGTCCTGAACTCATTGGAAAATAAAGGAGCTGGTTTTAATCATGATACCAACCAAATTACCATTATTGATCAAGACAATAACTTGAAGAAATTTGAGTTAAAATCTAAGGACCTAGTCGCCCAAGATATTATTGAAACTTTGGTAGATTACTGGAATACGTAATCGCTGTATTAATACTAAAAGAAAACAACTATGCGTAAGCTAATACTACTCACCCTATTGCTGATTAGCGGCTTAAGTACCTTCGCTCAGGAATTTAACTTCAATGTGCGGGTAAATACCCAGAAGTTACAAACTGTAGATCCACAAGTATTTGAAACCCTTTCACAGACCATCCGGGATTTCATGAACAATACCCAGTGGACAGATGAAAACTTTGATATAACAGAACGCATTGATTGCAACTTGATTTTAACCATCCAGGAAGAGACTTCTCCGACTACTTTTAAAGCGGATTTAGCCATCCAATCCTCCCGGCCCATTTATAATAGTTCGGAGCAGACGGTTATACTCAACCACCTAGATCAAGACTTGGAGTTTTCATATGAGCAATATCAGCCACTAGAGTTTAGTGTCAATGTTTTTAATGATAACTTATCTTCGGTGTTATCGTTTTATGCTTACATCATTTTAGGATTGGATTTTGATTCCTTTGCTTTATATGGAGGAGAACCTTATTTCCAATTGGCTCAGGATATATTAAATAGTACGCCACAAAATGGTGTTTTCAGAGGATGGCGGTCTATGGATGGCAATCAGAATCGCTTTTGGATGATTGAAAATATTTTGTCACCTAGAGTTCGACCATACCGAGAAGCTATGTATAATTATCATCGTTATGGTTTAGATGTAATGGCGGAATCTCCGGATGAGGGGCGAGCAATTATTGCACAATATCTAGATAACATTCAGGATGTTTATCAAAATTATCCCAATTCGATGATTCTTCAGATGTTCCTCAATTCCAAGAGTAATGAAATAATTGAGATTTTTAAAAGAGGAATTTCTGCTGAAAAAGAGAAAACCATCCGCATCATGAGTCGAATCGATGCGACCAATGCAAGTGAGTATCGTCAAATCCGCTAAAGTAATTGAGGTGTGAAAAATATTGCCATATTTGTTTCAGGG
The DNA here is from genome assembly GCA_964021975.1 of uncultured Saprospirales bacterium. Classification (GTDB taxonomy): domain Bacteria; phylum Bacteroidota; class Bacteroidia; order Chitinophagales; family Saprospiraceae; genus DATFKA01. Next base: position 1,614 of record CAXIDD010000133.1, read on the forward strand.
ACGGGATCCAATGCTCGGAAAATTATTGAATACTTCCAAGATCACCCTACAATCAATTGTCCGCTCTTAATTTCTAATAAAGCTACTGCACCAGCATTGGAAATGGCCAAGACACACGGTCTTCAGACCTTGGTCCTGCAGCGCAAAACATTCTATGAGGAAACGACCCTCCTGGAGGACCTCGCTGCCGTAGACATAGACTTTATTGTCCTAGCAGGCTTCTTGTGGTTGATCCCAAATTATTTAATAGCGGCTTATCCTCAAAAAATGGTCAATATTCATCCTGCTTTGCTTCCTAAGTACGGAGGCAAAGGTATGTACGGTCATCACGTACATCAAGCTGTAAAGGATAATCAAGAAACCACCAGTGGAATTACGATTCATTATGTGAATGAACATTATGATGAAGGAGCCATCATTTTTCAGGCATCTTGTGCCATTGATCCAGCAGACAGTGCACAAACGATTGGTCAAAAAGTACTTCAACTCGAGCATCAACACTTTGCGCCCCAAATCGAAAAAATCTTGATGGCAACTTAAGACAAGTGATCATTTCCAATTTCTTCACTCAAAACCTGTTAAATTGTTAAGGAATAATGTACTTTCAAGGTAAGATTGTGCAAGCATCGGTCGTTAACAAAAGTAAATTCAAACCGCTACACGGATCAATCTTTGAGGTCTACAGCAAATAATTGGTAATATGATTAAGAAAATTACACTTCTAACCTTTAGTTTATTACTATTAGGTCTTTCCCTCCAGGCCCAGAGCTGGAAAAAATTAAGTAAGCAAGCTGATGAATTATACGCTGCTGGCAATTATGCCCAAGCTGCTAAAATATATGAACAAGCTTGGCAAAAAAAGAATAAGAAAAAAGAACTCATCTATAAGGCTGGAGATGCTTATCACCTGCTGCGGGATTACCCAAATGCAGCAAAAGCATATGCTAATGTTAAAGATGATACCGATGATTTTCCGTTAGCAGCTTTGTATTATGCACGAAGCTTGAAACAAGATGGTAACTACGATCAGGCTATTCGGGAATTTCGCGGCTTTATGGATAAATATGCTGGGGAAGAAAGAGGCATACTAGAAACCATTATACAAACAGAGATTGAAGGTGCCGAATTAGGAAAAATTGCCGCTGCTAACCGGGATCAATCCATTGGATTTTCTTTGCTTGGACAAGGTGTAAATACGGCTGAAAATGATTTCGGTGCTACGCTTGGACCAAATAATAGCTTGTATTTTTCTTCTAATTTAGGAGGCACGGCCAGAATTTTTCAAAGCGAATTAATGGGCGACACCTGGAGTAAAGGAGAGTTGCCAAGTAATTTCCCTCTAATTAATAATGGACAATTCGCGAACCCTAGTCTTTCTGATGATGGCATGCGGATGTACTTCACCGTCTGTGAAGATGGACGTTATGGAGATTTGAATACGCGCTGCGAGATTTATTTTATTGATCGTAGTGGTGGTACCTGGTCTGCACCAACTCGTCTGCCAGATGCAATTAATGCACCTAGTGTGACGAATACCCATCCGTACGTGACGCAAAGAAACAATACAGAATTTCTATTTTTCTCTTCTAATCGTAGTGGGCCAACCGCAAAGGGCGGCATGGATATTTGGTACACTACCCGTAATTTACGGATGCCTGGATCAGAATTTTCTGCTCCAGCCAACTTAGGTGCTCCGGTGAATACCAATGGCGATGAAGTCACTCCGTTTTACGTGATCGAAGAGGGAAGATTATTTTTCTCTTCTAATAATCATCCAGCATTAGGAGGTTTTGATGTCTTTGTATCTCAAGGTGCATTTTCTAATTGGACGCAGCCAGTTAATTTAGGAATGCCTTATAATTCTAGTGCGGATGACTATCACTACACGGAGTTTAATGGTGGAGGCTTTTTGAGCTCTAATCGTGTTTTTGGTGGTGAGAAATTGTCAACTAGAGATGATGATATCTTCCAATTTACCAGTGAGTCCAATGATGTGACGCGTTATTCTGGTACCGTAATGGATGTAAGTAACGGGGAGCCTATTAACTTCTATAATGTAACTTTATACGAAGTTACGGATGATGGCCGCCTAGTTCAGATGGATATGCAATCTGTGGAGCAAGGCCGAGATGGCTTCAGTTTTGAGGTCTTACCACAAAGAGAGTTTAGAATTGATGTAGATGCGCCAGGTTTCCAACCAGGGTCGCAGACTTTCAATACTTTTGATGCGACGGGAGACATCTTTGCACAGGCCCTAATGCTGGAACCTACTAATCCAACACCGCCTGTAACAGATCCGCCTCCTACAACAAATCCAGATTATACGGATGGTACTACTACCCCTCCGGTAACGGATCCAGGTACAACTGTAAACCCAAATACTGGCACGAATCCTCCTCCAGTAGTCACCAATACAGGAGAAACATATACCACTAAAGGCGTTGGTGCATATGACAAAGCAGAGTATCAGACGAATGCAGCTAAATACGAAGGAACGTACTATAAAGTACAGTTGATTGCAGTTGCTAAGTTTAATGAAAATGATAAAATCTATGAAGATCTTTTGACCTTAGGTGATTTAGAGACGGAGTATCTAACAGATAGAGGAATTTATAGAGTTCTAATTGCAGCTTTTTTAACAGCAGAGGAGGCAAAACAAGTACGGTCAACTGCCCGTAATAGTGGTTTTCCTAATGCTTTTATTGTAAAATATGAGGATGGCATGCGCTTTGGAATGGTTAATATGCGCTAGGGTTTATCCAACTACTCTAAAAATAGGGAGTTATGACCGGGAGTCATAACTCCCTATTTTTTGGTAGGATCAAGTCGATTGAGACCTAATTGTTTTTTATACAATTCAATACTTTCCGGAGAACAATGTTTGCTCCATAATTTGGGTAAATAGGCTACTACCTCTGGCCTTTGCCGAAAAGACCAATATCGATCTCGGTTCAGCTTGGTCATTTCTTTAAAATTCACAATGGGTTTGGGATAGTCTTGGCCAATCTGGCAAGCATAAAATTGCTGTTCCATCATGGACATTTTCCAAGGTTCAAAAATTTGTGGGGAAGGTACTTCTTTGAGTTCCGGTACCCATTCTCGAACAAAGGTACCTTCCGCGTCGTGTCGCTCTGATTGAGTTGTCGGATTATATACCCGTAAGGTGTGATAACCGCTCAGTCCTGCCTGCATTTGTATTTGACTATAATGAATACCTGGCTCAAAGTCAGTAAATAATTGTGCTAAATGTAAGGCAACCATTTTCCAATCTAGCCATAAAGTGAAAGTCGCATAACTAGTTAACATAGCTCGCATCCTGAAATTAATCCAGCCGGTGGCTTTTAGACAACGCATATTGGCATCAACCATGGGCATCCCAGTCTGGCCATTTGCCCAAGCTGTGAATAATTCCATGTCCTGGGTTCTATCGATGGGGTGTAAGGCTCGATTGAGCGGCTCAAATTCTAGCTGCCATTCGGACTCTAGTTTTTGCATAAAATGGGAACGCCAGTAAACGCGGGACTGGAAATTCTCCACAGCTCTTTGCCAAGGCTTAGGAAAAGCTTGACTTTGAGATTGCTGATAAATGGTTCTGATACTAATATTTCCAAGTGCGATATAGGGGCTTAAACGACTACAAGAACGCCTGCTTAATGCCGGTTTCGAAATGTGTCGACTGTAGTATTGAGCACGTTCATTGAGAAAACTATGCCAATAGCGTTTGGCAAAAATGGGACCACCTGGTTGGAAATTTGGATCCGCTTCTTTATAAGCACTCGGTAAATCTTTGCTTTGCCACTGATATAAATCGGACCAGTCAAGCCGTATACCTTTGAGTTGAGAAAGATCGGCTTTAATCAAAGGCAGGGACATATCCTCCTTCCAGCGGGCCTCCCAATTTTTGCGTTGATTTAAACCTCGGAAAACACCATCTTGTCGGTATTCTTTCCATTGAATATTTTGAGCTTTTGTATAACGTTTAATCACTTTATCTCGATCATAAGTTACCTTAAGTCCCGTTTCTTGATGTGAAAAAAGGTGTACAATTTGATAGGCTTTTTGTAAGCGTTTCAGCGTAGGGAGAACTTCTAAATGGAAGGCGTACAGCTTAATTTGATAAGGAGCTAATAATTCGTTTAGGGCAACAATACTTTCATATTGAAATCGCCAATGGCGTAGGGCATATTCTGAAGTTTGAACCAAACTTGGCTCGAAGAAAGTACAAAGTAAGGTCGGTAAGCCTGTCTCGATGGCTGCCTGTAGGGGGGCGTGATCTTCCAGCCGAAAATCTCGTTTAAACCAGACTATATTGATCTTTGGCTTCATAAATGATAAGCAGTTACTGATAGACTTTTTAATCTGTGCTATCCACCAAATGAAGTGCGTAGATGTGCAATCTTTGATTCCAAACAATTGATCACAAACTCTGTTCATTTCAAACGAGGATTGCTAATATTAATATCATATGGCATTATTAGAATTTACGAACAAAGGTATTTACTGTGCACAAGCGGATGTCTACATCGATCCCTGGAAGAAAGTGAAGCGGGCCTTGATTACCCATGGTCATGCCGATCATTCTCGTTGGGGACACAGTCATTACCTATGTACACGGACGGCTAGGCCAGTGATCCGATTTCGATTGGGACCAATCAATATTGAATCTGTAGAATATGGCGAAACGACTACCATCAATGGGGTCAAGTTTTCCTTCCATCCTGCTGGGCATATTATCGGTTCTGCTCAAATTAGAGCCGAATACAAAGGAGAAGTTTGGGTGGTCTCCGGTGACTATAAAATTGAAGATGATGGGTTATCCGAGGCTTTCGAACCCGTCAAGTGTCACGGATTTATTACAGAGTCTACTTTTGGATTACCCGTCTATAAGTGGAAACCGCAAGAAACGGTTTTTAATGATATTAATGATTGGTGGCGAACGAATGCGGAGGAAGGCAAAGTCAGCGTTATCTCCGCCTATGCTTTAGGTAAGGCACAACGTATTATTCACAGTGTAGACCATTCGATTGGCCGAATTTTCACCCACGGAGCGGTTGAGAATACCAATGAAGTGATCCGAAAACAAGGGATTGATCTTCCAGAAACCACCCGAGTACACAGTCAAATTAATAAACGAGAATATAAAGGAGGTTTGGTCATCGCACCGCCTTCAGCGATTGCTGGGAATTGGGTGCGGAAGTTTCAACCTTATTCTACCGCCATCGCTTCTGGCTGGATGACATTACGTGGTGCGCGCCGCCGCCGCAATGCTGATCGAGGGTTTGTGCTCTCTGATCACGCTGACTGGGAGGGACTCAACCAAGCTATTAAAGATACAGGCTGCGAAAAAGTCATAGTTACCCACGGGTATACTGAAATCTTTACAAAATGGCTGAGAGAGCAAGGTTATGAAGCCTATGGTGAGAAAACACAGTTTGAAAGCGAACCGCCAGAAGCTAGTGAAGTGGTTGATAATGGTTAAATAGCTGTGGAAGGATCACCTTTTTTGACTTTTCAAAAACAAGTCTTTCCTTTTAATTGTATTACCTTTGTAGAATCATTCTAAATAGAAAAGAAGAATTATGGAAAATACAGTCACTAAAAGTCCGGTCATGCTCTACACAGAAGAGACGCCAAATCCGGAATCTCTAAAATTTGTGACGAATCGGATGTTGTACCAAGGTACGGCCGATTTCAGAGAAGAAGCATTGGCCCGTACTTGGTCGCCACTGGCTTCTGAATTATTCGATTTACCTTATGTTAAAGGTGTTTACATTAGCAACAATTTTGTCACGGTAACCAAAGAGTTTAACTACGCTTGGGAAGACATTATGCTAAAGCTAAAAGATTTTGTCAAGCAGTACATCAATGACGAAAAGACCATCCTTAATGATGGTTTTGCGGAAGAAATGGCTAAAATCGAGGCAGAGCGTGGTGCTAGCTACGAATATTCTGAAGACGAAGCGGAGATCGTCAAAAAAATCAAAGATCTCATTGATACCTATGTGAAGCCAGCCGTAATGTCTGATGGCGGTAACATCGAGTTCAAAAGCTTTGATCAAGGTAAAGTAACCGTAGTTTTGCAGGGAGCTTGTAGTGGTTGTCCTTCTTCAACTGTGACTTTAAAAGCAGGTATTGAAGGAATGCTAAAGCGTATGGTTCCAGAAGTACGCGAAGTAGTTTCTGAGATGGGCTAAGGTTTTTTAGCCATCCAGACAAATAAAAAAGCGCGAGGCCTTGAGGAAGGTTTCGCGCTTTTTTATTTAAGTTTGAGTGCTTGCTCTTTGGAAACTTAGGTCCGTTTGAATAGTACATTTTTTATTCGGTTATTTCTAACATTCAGTCCTACGACATTTCCTTGTTGATCCCTTATGATTTTAATTTCATAGGAGCTCATCATTCTCAAATAATCCTTAAATATTAGTTCGGCTTTTCTTTCTCGCCCGTTTTTAGAGAGTGAGTAAGTATTGTCTTCAAGATGCTTTAGGATGATTTCAGTGTCAGTCTCCTCATTGTAAAAGCGAGCATTCAATTCCATTTTATCAAAAGGGCCTTTATCAAAATCCGATAGTTTATGATAGGTTCTGGGCGCTTGAGAAGATAGATAGATCGTAAATTGTTGTTCCGGCTCACCAATGTTGGTAAAGTTGATTTTTAAGCCTTTGATGGTTTCGTATGCAAAAAGGCCGCCCTGTTCCTTTATTAATTTGACAGGATCACGTTGGGACATTTCTCGATAAAGTGAACCGTCTTTTTCTTTGATTTTAATAATCGTCCCTTCTTCATTTTTGTATATTCCTAATACATCTTGAATCTGCTTTAATGCTTCAATCTTATCTGGCTCTCCTGGATAAAGTGCCTCTTTATCCTCCCAGCCTAATAATGGAAAGGCTATCTGCCATGCTAAATAATTGGCATTTGTATTGATGCCATTAGACATCACGACAATAGATATTTTTTTTGTTGGAAATCTCAGGAAAGTTGCATTGTATGGACCAGTAGCTCCATCGTGAAAGGTATAATTCAGCCCCTTTAGACGCTCAAAAAAAAGCCCATAGCCATAGCTATTTTCGATAGAACTTGCTAATGGTGATTGACTTTCATTGATGAATTTTCGGGGAAAGTATTTTCCGTCATTTTCTTGTAGGATCTGCTCCCATTTGAGTTGGTCGTTTAGGGTGGTAAACAAAGCTCCGTCTCCATGAACGCCAACAATAGAAGGAGCTTCATTCCAACCATCCCAATTGCCGTATGCTCTTGCTCTATTGGGGACAATGGTCCCATAGTGGGTAAGAAAGCTGGTGTTGGGCATTTCTAATGTTTCGAATAGGTCTTTTGAAAATTCGCTAAAGTTTTGGCCGCTTACTTTTTTTACAATTTCCGTTAATAAGATGTAATTCGAATTGCTATACAGGTCCTCTGTTCCCGGTTTAAAATTCAAATCTTTTTGACCTTCTAGTAATTTTAGGACATCTCCATTATTGATAAATTGCTTCCACCAGGTTTTACCTGTGAGTGCCAATAAATCACAATAGTCTCTAATGCCACTGGTGTGGGTTAGTAGGTTTGAAATCGTGATTTTGTCCTTGATGTTTTGGTGTATACCTGGCAGGTATTTTCTAAAGTCATCTTCTAAGTTAACTTTTCCTTGTTCAACTAGTTTTAGTATACAAAGCGCTGTAAACTGTTTTGCATTGGACGCAATATTAAAACGAGTGTCTTTATTTATTTTAATCTTATGTTCTAAGTTAGCATTTCCTACATAATGCTCGTAGACGATTCTACCATCTTTGACGATACCAACGGCCATACCTGGTGTGTCCTCACTTGAATACTGATTCAGCATTTTGGTGATGGCCGTCTTATCTAATTGTTGATTTTTTTGAGAAAAAAGATTTAGGGTGATAAACAAGAATAGAGCTATAAAAAACTTTTGCCTTACCATGAAATTGAATTTTTTAGCCAAACTATAATTTTAACGAACACACTTCGCTTCAAATCATAATTTGACACTAACTTCCTATCTAATTATAGGCTAGTGTTTAGCAGAATAAATCTGTGTTTTTTTTCAAAATCACCGTAAGGAATCAACCTTTCAGGGCAAACGTATCAAATTGAAAATGAGTAGCTTAAAATTAGCACTCTGGTACTGAAATTGCAATATTTACGGCCAAGCCACCTTGCGAAGTTTCTTTATATTTTAGATTCATATCCTGAGCCGTCTCCAGCATGGTTTTAATGACAGCATCCAAAGAAACTTTTGCCTTGCTTGGGTCACTCTCAACAGCAATTTTTGCAGCGGTAATGGCCTTGATTGCCCCCATAGAGTTGCGTTCAATACATGGGATTTGCACTAGGCCACCAACTGGATCACAAGTAAGTCCTAGATGATGTTCCATGGCAATTTCAGCAGCCATCAGAACCTGTTCTACGGTACCACCTAAGCGCTCGCATAATGCCGCCGCCGCCATGGCCGAAGAAACACCGATTTCTGCCTGACAACCACCCATTGCAGCTGAGATAGTGGAACCTTTCTTGAAGAGTGCACCAATTTCACCGGACACCATCAAAAATCGATTGATTTCATCCTCACCAGCCTCAGGAGATTCAAACAAGAGGTAATACATCAATACCGCGGGGACTACACCACTGGCCCCATTAGTAGGAGCCGTAACGATCCGCCCAAAGTTGGCATTTTCTTCATTGACTGCCATTGCAAAACAGCCAATCCATTTGATGATTTGAGAGAAGTGATAAGATTTTTTTCTCAATAGGTCCAACCATTCATCTACATTATCATAGGTCTGATCTCCCAGTAGTTTTTTATTGATATTGTGGGCTCTTCTAGCTACATCTAAGCCA
>CAXIDD010000134.1:0-10433 GCA_964021975.1 uncultured Saprospirales bacterium
GCGCCACCTCCAGGACCAAGCTCCGAAGATTTACTGGGAGAAATTCGAGATTTATTGAAAAGCCAGCAGTAAGCCTGTGCTTTAGCTAAAAAAGAAGGGAGTCGTAGGTAGAGCCTACGACTCCCTCTAATTTATACCAACTTGCTCACATTAAACCCTCATCCGCCAAACTTGTATAGTTATTTCCCGCAATAATCAAATGGTCCAGTACCTGAATATCCAATACTTTACCTGCATTTTTTAATTTTTTGGTCAAATCAAGGTCTGCTTGGCTAGGGCGTAGATTGCCACTTGGGTGATTGTGAACCAAGACAATCGAACTAGCCAATTGCTGTAATGCTTTTTGGAAAACTAGCTTAGCATCCACTACCGTGCCAGCCACACCGCCTACACTGATGCGCGCTCTACTAACGATCCTATTGGCTCGGTTGAGTAGGAGTATCCAAAATTCCTCGTGGGGTAGGTCTGCTAAATTAGGGGCAATCGCTTGGTGGGCATCCTGACTACAAGTTACAATGGGGAGTTGCTTGAGGTCCAACATCTTTCGCCTGCTCCCCAACTCTAGAGCAGCACTTATCGCGACTGCTTTGGCCGGACCAATCCCTTTGAAAGTACACAATTGTTTGATGTCTACTTTTGCTAGTTGATTTAAGTTCTGAGCATGAGCCTTTAAGAGCCTTTTAGCGAGAAGAACAGCCGATTCTTCCCGACTACCAGAGCCTAGAATAATGGCCAATAACTCTGCATCTGAAAGGTGCTTTTTTCCAAATTGGAGCATCTTTTCTCTAGGGCGGTCCTCTTCTGCCCATTGTTTGATACTTAATTTTTCTAATTGGTAGGATTTCATCTTGATCTTTTGAAAAGTTGAAGGTCTGATCAAGGTGCTATTTCAGGAAGTCATACTAGAATTATTCTAAATCTTTCTAGTATTAGACTTGATTCATAAAACTATTTTAGAATAAAGTCTATTTTGTAAACTTACATCGTGCTGGAAGAAAATGCGAATAGCGCAAATAAAAACAATGTCAGATGCCATCATTTACCTTTAAAAGGACGGAGCGCTTAAAAAGCCGGAAAACCATCCAAAAACTTTTTTCAAATGGGAATTCTTATGCAGTTTACCCACTGCGATTAGTTTGGATCCCCGTTGAAAAAGTAGAAGGAACATCAATACAGTTTGCATTGAGCGTCGCAAAAAAACGGGTCCCAAAGGCTGCTCATCGAAATATCTTGCGCCGCAGGATTCGAGAGTCCTGGCGCTTGCATAAACATTTATTATACCAGCAGTTGGAAGGGCAGGAGCAGTGTTTTGCTTTTATGGTACTTTTCACTGGAAATAAGGAGTTGCCTTATGAAACAATTGAAGAATCTATGAAAACTATTATTCAGCGATTCCCCAAAAAAATGCGAGCCAACCAAAAGGCAAATCGCTAAGTCTCTTATTAAACTTTTTTATCTAAGAAGATATTGATCATTTAAAAACCAACTGTATGCGCCTGATCCTTACCCTACTGTGCCTCCTTTTTTTACAGCCCATATTTGCTCAAAAAGTGCTGCAAATTGAAAAATTTGGTGATCCTGTCACCGAAAAGATCAATATTGGTGCTTTTTTAACTTATCAATTAAAGAATGATGATATCTGGTCACAAGGGTATATTCGGGATCTCCGCATAGACTTAGATGTAATTGAGCTTGATGATCGATTTGTCAATATTAATGATATTGCCGCTTTTCAATATAGACGGACTTGGCCTAAAAAGGTAGGGACTCAGTTGGCGTTATTTGGCTTAGCCTGGTCTGGTTATGCGCTCATCGGTACTTTGACGGACGGTAATCCAGATACCAATTACCAATGGTCAGATGCCATTGTAACGGGGGCCGCTGCTGGCATTGGCTTGTCTTTGCCGCTGGTATTTGGGAAAAAAACAATACGTTTTGATAAACGTCGTCGTTTAAGGATGCTCGATATTACTTTTTAATGGACCTTACGCTTGCGTGCGCTGTTTAAAGAATTGAATAGCTAAAGCATAGCCTTCTAAACCTAGTCCAATAATGCTTCCAACGCAATTAACCGCGGAATAACTGTGGTGCCGGAACGTTTCTCGGGCGTGGATATTAGAAATATGTACCTCCACAACTGGCGTGTTGATGGCTGCAATAGCATCAGCAATGGCTACAGAAGTATGTGTGTAGGCTCCTCCATTCAACACGATACCATCAAAATGGAAGCCTACTTCATGGATTTTGTCAATGATTCCTCCCTCTGAATTACTCTGAAAATAATGTAAATCCAAGTCAGGGAAACGTGCTTGCAAGGACTGGAAGTAATCGGTAAATGTTTGCTTCCCGTAAATGTCCACTTCACGTTTTCCCAACAAATTAAGATTTGGGCCATTCAGAATTAATAATTGCATAAGACAAATAGCTTCTTAGGAATAGATAAAGAATATTTATTTTTTCGCCGGTTCTAGTTCCCTAAATCTGAGTAGAATTTAATCCAGACGAGTTTGATTTCTTCTATAGTGAAATCTTCGTCTTTTAGCTCGTTAAAGGCCTCTTCTACGGTTCCATTTTCAGACTCCATAAAATATTCATGTACTTCTTCACGTACATATTCATCTAGGTAGTCATCTAGGTAATAATCTATGTTGACCTTGGTCCCGGAAGCAACGATGGCTTGTAGCTCATCTAGGAGCTCTTCTTTATCCATATTGGCCGTATCGGCAATATCTTCTAGCGGGATTTTACGGTCGATACCTTGAATGATACTAACCTTTGCCTTGGACTTGTTGGCTACTTGTTTGACCACAAAATCGGTTGGTCGGTCAATATCATGCTCTTCTACATAGCTTCCAATTAACTCCAAGAAAGGTTTTCCATAACGGATGGCTTTTCCTTTGCTAACCCCAGATACTTTGGCCATATCTTCCATAGAAATAGGGTACTGGGTAGCCATATCTTCTAAGGAAGCATCCTGGAAAATTACAAATGGAGGCACACCTTTTCGGTTAGCTTCTTTGCGGCGCAAGTCTTTGAGCATTTTCATTAATTGCACATCCAACGCTGCGGTACTGGTATTACCCGCATCTGCGTCTACGACTAGCTCGTCATAGTTATGGTTGAGCGGCGCTTCCATTTTAGTTGGCTTGGCTATAAACGCCCTTCCTTCCTCAGTCATTTTTAAGAGGCCGTAAGACTCAATGTCTTTGTATAGTAAATTATTCAATAGTGCATGCCGGTAAACGGTACTCCAAAAATTGAAATCCTTTTCTTTACCAGCCGCAAAAAGTTCTTTTTGGTCAAACCCAAAATCTTTCATTTCCTTGGTAGTATTCCCTAAAATGAAATCGACTAATGTTTTGATTCCAAAATTTTCGTCTAACGCAAGGACAGATTGTAAGGCTTGGGTAACCTCTAAGGTGATGTCAATTTTTGATTTAGGATGGCGGCAATTATCACATTTTTTATTGCATTCCGCTTCGTCATATTGCTCTCCAAAATAATGCAATAAGAACTTGCGTCGACAGGCAGTCGTTTCGGCATACGCCATGATTTCTTGCATCAACTGCGCACTCATCTCCCGCTCTGCAACGGGCTTATCTCTTAAGAATTTTTCTAGTTTAAGAATGTCTTTATAAGAGTAAAAAGCGATACAGTTACCTTCTAGTCCATCCCGGCCAGCACGACCAGTTTCTTGATAATAGTTTTCAATACTTTTTGGCATGTCGTAATGGATCACAAAACGCACATCGGGTTTATCGATACCCATACCAAAAGCAATCGTGGCTACAATTACATCCACTCGTTCCATTAAGAAGTCATCTTGTGAGTTGGAACGGGTTTTAGCGTCCAGGCCAGCATGGTAAGGGGCTGCTTTGATATCATTAACTACTAGTGCTTTTGCAATCTCTTCGGCGGCCTTTCTACTTTGGACATAGACAATCCCAGACTTATTGGCCAGTCCTTTGACAATCTGAATGATGCTCTTAATGGTTTGCTCCTTTTTCCCTTTGGGGCGTACCTCGTAGTATAGGTTATCCCGGTTGAAGGAGGAGATAAATACATTATGATCCGTCATGTTAAGATTCTTGACGATATCAGATTGTACTTTCGGAGTCGCAGTGGCAGTCAATGCAATGACAGGAATATTTTCGCCGATACCTTCGAGCATCAAACGAATGCGCCGGTATTCTGGTCTAAAATCATGGCCCCATTCGGAAATACAGTGCGCTTCATCTACTGCGACAAAAGAGATATTTACCTTTTTGAAGAATTCAATGTTTTCTTCTTTTGTTAAAGTCTCTGGTGCTACAAAAAGTAACTTGGTCTTCTTATCCATGATGTCTTCCTTGACCTGTCGCATTTGAGCTTTAGTCAAAGAAGAGTTCAAAAAGTGGGCGACTTCATCTTGCTGGCTGTAACCACGGATAGAGTCTACCTGGTTTTTCATCAAAGCAATCAAAGGAGAGATGACCAAAGCTGTCCCCTCCAGCATTAAAGCTGGTAGTTGATAGCATAAAGACTTACCGCCGCCCGTAGGCATAATGACAAAGGTATCTTTGCCTTTTAATATGCTGCCAATGATTTTCTCTTGGTTCCCTTTGAAGTGATCGAACCCAAAATGCTTATCTAAGGCGCTGTGAAGAAGATCTTGTGTAACTGTCATAACTCCGTATCTACTTTAACCATTAAAATCCTGTTTCTACTTCGGTCTCGGAATGTTTGGAAGGTTTTGCTATTGCTAGGGAATGGGAACAATGAACTATGTCAATTTAATAAATAAATGCTTGATTTCCATAGGATCAGCCTAGTTTTCTATGAGCTTAACCAAATAAAAAGCCTGAAAATCAGCTTGAAAAAATTAAATTGGACTTTCCCATTTTCAAACGCTACTTTTATGCCGACATAAACTGGATAGCGTTACATTTGAAAGTAGGCCCTTTTTCAAAAAGCCAACAAAAATAATAAAATTTATTGTGAAAAACGAGTCATTAATAGTTAAAACAGCTAAGGAGACTTTAGATGTTGAAATTCAGACACTTATGCAGCTGAAAGACTGCATCAATCAGGATTTTATAGCCGTTGTGCAAGCGATTGCGGGTAGTTCTGGCAGGTTAATAGTGACGGGGGTTGGTAAAAGTGCTTTAATTGCTCAGAAGATCGTAGCAACCCTGAATTCCACCGGAACGCCTGCGCTGTTCTTACACGCAGCGGATGCTATACACGGTGACTTGGGGATGGTTCAGCCTGCTGATTTAATTTTATGTTTATCAAAAAGTGGCGAAACAGCTGAAATAAAAGTGCTGGTACCTTTAGTCCAAAGCTTGGGCAATCAACTCATCGCGATGGTAAGTAACCCTGCTTCTTTTCTCGGTAAAAAGGCTAACTATATCCTGCATACCCCGATTGAAAAAGAAGCTGATCCCAATAATTTGGCACCTACAGCCAGTACTACGGCGCAGGTTGCGTTGGGAGATGCCTTAGCTACCTCCTTACTTGCTTTAAAAGGGTTTACACCAAAAGATTTTGCGCAGTATCATCCTGGAGGTGCGCTAGGAAAACGGCTTTATCTGCGGGTGAGTGATTTATTCCCTAACAACGAGCAGCCTAAAGTTTTAGCTACAGATGACTTACGTACGATTATCCTGGAAATGACCTCCAAACGCTTAGGAGCTACCGCTGTAGTTTCTCATGACAACCAATTGCTAGGAATTATAACGGATGGAGATCTACGGCGAATGCTTGAAAAAACAGCCAATACAAAGCATCTTATAGCCAAGGATTTAATGACGGCCGGACCCCAATTCATTGATCCAGATGCGATGGCATTCCAGGCCTTGGACCAAATGCGGGAAAACAGCATTACACAGTTGATTGTGGCTGATCAATCTGGGCAATATTTAGGCTTTATTCATTTGCACGATCTTATTCGAGAAGGCTTGATTTAAAAAATGGATAGTTATTCGTTTAGACGAAAGGCCTCCATTGCCTTACGGACATTACCGTGTTTGAGCAGCAAAGTTTGGGCTTTTTCATAATCTAAATCCAGTGCATTTTGTAGGATTTTCGTTCCTCGATCTACTAGTTTATTATTGCTGAGTTGCATATCGACCATCTTATTATCCAATACACGCCCCAGGCCAATCATAGCAGTGGTGCTAATCATGTTTAAAACCAGCTTTTGTGCTGTCCCTGCTTTCAAACGCGTGCTACCCGTAAGGAATTCTGGACCTACAATGACTTCAATAGGGTAGTCGGCATGCTGGCTAATTGGTGCACCTATGTTACAACAAATACTAGCTGTTACAATACCCTGGGCTTGGCAAGTTTTTAGGCCATGTACTACGTACGGTGTCGTACCGGAGGCCGCAATCCCGACTACTATGTCTTGAGAGTTGATGTTGTATTGTTGCAGGTCTTCCCAGGCTTGAGTGGTACTATCTTCTGCAAACTCGACTGGATTACGTAAAGCATAGTCCCCTCCAGCAATGATACCAATTACCCAATCATTGGGTACTCCAAAAGTAGGAGGGCATTCGGATGCATCTAGTACACCTAGACGGCCACTAGTGCCTGCGCCTATATAAAACAAGCGGCCTCCATTTTTCATTTTTGGCACCAGGTCATTTACTAATTTTTCAATCACTGGGATGACCTTCGCAACGGCGAGCGATACTTTTTGATCCTCTTCGTTCATTTTGGTGAGAAGGGATTGGGTAGACATTTGCTCTAAGTGGCGATGATTAGAAGATTGTTCCGTGATTTTTTGCATGACACTACTGATTTTTAGCCTTTGATTTTTGGCAAAATAAGCAACTTCTAACGGAAGTTGTTGCTGTCTAAAGCTTAAAAAATTCTATGAGAATGATATTTTTTATGTATTTCTTCTGTGATTTTTTTAAAAACAATGAAAAAAAACTTTACATTCACTTAACGAAGAAATTTTATTGATATCTAAAACTCCACCTGGAAACGTACGTTAATGAAACAATTGGATAGTACAGACCATCAAATTTTGCATTTACTTCAAAAGAATGCCAAATTCACCATCAAAGAAATCGCTACAGAAATGGGAATGACTACCACTCCTGTTTATGAAAGGATTAAAAGGATGGAAGAGCATGGTTACATCCAAAATTATGTTGCCCTTTTAGATAAGCATAAATTAGGACTGTATCTAACTGTTTTCTGTAAAGTGACTCTATTAGACCATAGTAAAGCACAAATGGAAAGCTTTGAATCCCAAATCAATACCCACCAGGAAATAATCGAATGTTTTCAGATAGCTGGAGATTTTGATTACTTACTTAAAGTGGTCTTGAAGGATATGGCTGCTTACCAAAATTTTATGGTTGAAAAAATCGCAAATCTTCCCAATGTCCAAAAAATTCAAAGCTCCTTTGTCATGAATGAAGTGAAGTGTAATACGCAGTTACATTTTTAATGGTCTTCTTATTTTTGAACCACAATAGATATCATAGAATCACATAGATTCTGCTCAGAAAGTAGAGACAATCACTTTTATAAGTTTACTCTACCCTAAACAAATGCAACTCCTTCTTATCCCAAACTGGATAAGTCCTGAGGGGCGTTCCAATCAAAGTATCTGTAGAAAGGTAATATCCTGGCTGATTAGGGATTTGTCGGAAAGGCAGAATCTCCTTTCGAGCACGCTGGATATAAAAAGGTATTTGATATGGCAAATACATCGGAATATAGATGGTATCCTGAACCATCGTGATGGGCCCGATTCGAGGGTTAACTAGGATGGTGTCTTGCTGGCAGCAAGTAAATAGAGGACTTCCATCACTCAAGTTGGTAGCGTCTTCGGCAATACTCCGGTAAAGCTGGATATTTTTCATCGTTTTTTGTTGATAGCTCATCACGGTATAGTTATAAGTGATTCGGAGGGCTACAAAAACGGTAATAATAATCCATAGGGTCCGCCATTTTAGTAGTGGCTTTTGGGTATAGAGATAGGCTAGGGGAGTTAAAAAGAAGGGCGCAAAGGCATAAAGGTATCGATTCCTGCTACCTGGAGAAATCCAGTACAGCCAGATGTTTACGACAAAGAATAACAGACAGAACACTAGGAATGGCTGCTGCTTTAGGCTGACTCGGTTTTCCTTTTTAAAATATAAAAACACCAATAAAGACCACGGAAGATGGTCAATAATAAATTGTAAAGGGAAGTCAATTAGTTGTTTGAGGATATCCCCGAAACGACCTTCTGCCGCAGATTTTTGGGTGGCTTCTTCTAGTAAATTACTTAAGTAAAGCCAACCATTTCCATAATATTGGTCATATATTTGAAAATAACCACCTATCAGAACCAGTGAAAATAAGCCTCCAACAATATGCTGCCAAGAAAAGAACCACCGCCATTTTTTTTGGTAAACCGCCCAACCAATGAGGGTCAAGCCTTGGAAGGCAATAGAAGGAAGCCCTTTAATGAGAAAGCCAAGGGCTACCAAAGTATAAGAGATTAAAAATAAGGCTAAAAATTGCTTGCGCTGATAAAAGTGATAAATACTAATCGCTTGTAGATAAACAAACAGCGCATAAAATAAATCCAGTTCTCCACTCAAGACCGTTGCAAAAAACAAAAAATGAGCAGCGGTGAACAAAAAAAGCATCGACCAGAGTGCCGTCGCTGGCCCTACCGCTTGCTTTGTAAAACGATAATGTACCAGCCCCATTACCAAAAATGCAAGCACAGATGGTAAGCGGACGACCCAGTTGGCATCTCCAAATATTTGAAAAAATACCGCAACTACCCAATTGAAAATAGGTGGTTTATTGTAATACGGTAGGTTCTGAATGGTAGGTTGCCAGTAACTTTGGTTGAAGATCATCTCCCAGGCGACCAACGCCCGACGGGGCTCTTCACCACGTAAATCCATGATGTGTAGACCTCCGAAAAGTGCAATGAGTAGCAAAAGGAAAAATAGGATCACCCAGTTTTTACTATCTAGGCTTTTCCAAGATGGGCTGGTCTGAATCATTTTTTTCGTTTACTGTTCCATTGTTTATGTAGGGCTCCAGAAGGATTTTGTTCGGCTCGGCTGTTATACGCACGTACAGCATCACTGACTGAAAAGTAGCAATTTTCTATTCCAATGTGCTCAATTAAGTCGTGTCTAGATAGAGCATCCCGGACTGGGCCAATGGGGTTAGCAAAGTTAAACTGAATCTGACGTGCTTTTAGGAAATCTGTTAATTCTTCTAAAGCATGGATACCCGTAGAGTCCATATCGTGTATATTCGACCCATCTAGGATGAAAAGCTTTAAAGTATCACTGCTACGTTGGATTAATTTAACCATTTCTTTTTCAAAAAAGGCAGCATTCCCAAAATAGAGCTGGGCGTCAAAGCGGACTACTAATATTTCTTCTTTTTGAATAGCTTCACTGAAACGGTCAATATTTCGATAATGGTCGGTGTCCGGTAAGCGCCCCAATACCGCATAATGTGGTTTAGCATTTCGATAAACCATGATCGTAATGGAGAGCAATAAACCTAATAAAACGCCTAGTTGGATTCCTAGAATAAGGGTAGCTAAAAAGGTTAATAAAAGAATGTAAAAGTCCCGTCGATCTGTACGGAACAATTGTTTAGCTTCTTTTACATTAATCAAGCCAATAACCGAAACCATTATGATGGAAGCTAATATCGCTTTAGGTAAATAAAAGAACAGCGGTGTCAAAAAAAGTAAAGTTACCGCAATAACCAGTGCAGCAAAAAAAGAGGCTAAGCCCGTCTTAGCACCAGCTTCATTATTGATGGCCGAGCGCGTAAAGCTTCCTGTGGTCGGGAATGCTTGAAAAAAAGCTCCTCCTAATTTGGTCATTCCTAAGGCAATTAACTCTTGGTTGGGGTCTATTTTATGGTCTTTATGCTTAGCGGCAATTGAAGTGGCAATGGCTAAAGATTCAATAAAACTAATCACGCAGATAGTTAAAGCTAGTGGCAATAGTTGTTGGACATCCGAAAAACTAATTTCAGGAACTGCAAAGCCTGGAAGTCCTTTTGGAACTGTTCCTAAAATAGCAACGCCCATCTGATCCAATTCCCCGTATTTGACCAATATAATTCCAGCAATAGCTGCCAATAAGGCCGAAGGGATGGCCTTACTAATTTTACGAATGAGTAGCATGAAAACAATGCCTCCTATCCCTAGCAACATGGTTGGAAGGTGGATGTTTTGTAGATTATTAACCAAGCGACTTAAAACAACGTGTATTTGATTACTCCGTTCAAGGCTTAAGCCTAAAAGGTTGTTGAGCTGGCTCAGGCCAATGATAAATGCGGCAGCTGAAGTAAACCCAGAAATAACGGGATGCGCTAAAAAATTAATTAAAAATCCCAATTTAAAAAAGCCTAAAATCAACTGGATGATACCAGCCATTAAAGCGGTAGCAATTGCCAAGTGT
>CAXIDD010000135.1:0-10429 GCA_964021975.1 uncultured Saprospirales bacterium
GTCAAAATATTTTTGATGATCCAATAGATGATCCAGTTTTAGAACGATCTGAATTTTCTGAGATTAAGAAGCTAAAGGAACTAAAGAATAAAGCCTGGAGGCAAATGGGTAGCTCTGGTTCTGGTAATCACTTTGTGGAATTTGGAATCGTTGAAATCAAAACAAAAGATGATCATCTTGATTTAGAGCTTGGCCAATATCTAGCTGTACTTTCGCATTCAGGCTCTCGCGGTTTAGGCGCCAATGTGGCTCAACATTACACCAAAATTGCCCGAGAGCAATGTCTATTGCCTAAGCAAGCACAGCATCTTGCCTGGCTAGATTTAGATTCTGAAGCGGGGACAGAATATTGGTTGGCTATGAACTTGGCTGGAGACTATGCCTCCGCATGTCACCACGATATCCACCGTCGCCTAGGGAAATTCCTGGGGCATCAACCAATTAGAGTGGTAGAAAACCACCATAATTTTGCTTGGAAGGAAACCATCAATGGTCAAAACTATATTGTACATCGAAAAGGGGCAACACCCGCAGGTAAAAATGTCTTGGGTGTGATTCCTGGATCCATGACTGCTCCTGCTTTTATTGTAAAAGGTAAAGGACAGGCAGAATCCTTGAACTCTGCCTCACACGGAGCTGGAAGAAAAATGTCCAGGACCAAAGCAAAGGCTACCTTCACCAGATCGGATATGAAACAATATTTGAAAAAGCAACAAGTCGAGTTGATTGGAGCTGGACTTGATGAATCTCCTTTTGCCTACAAAGATATTCACCAAGTGATGCAAAATCAACGAGATCTGGTTGAAGTATTGGGTAATTTTTATCCAAAGATTGTGCGTATGGCAAAAGATTGAGTATTATTTCTCTCTCACCATGAAGGATATAGAATCACATAGAGTGAGCCATTGTATTGATAAAAGGAAAGCTCCGTGTAATTCTATGTAACATTTTGGTTTTTCATTTTTACCAATTGGAAAAAGCGGCGTTGAAGATGTCTTCCATCAGCTGGTTAGAAATCGTGCTGATGGCATCTTCCTCGACGCTAGAAAAATCCGTGCTAGCAGGATAATCAAAGAAGAAAGAGAAATTACGCTTCCAGCCCTCATCATCGGTGACATTATCTACATATTCGATGGCTAAAGTAATGGTGAGTCGGTTCAAGGCTACTTGATTGTTTGCGTTGGGAGCTTCCGCAGAAATTCGAAAATCAACTAAGGTTCCTTTAAACTCAATATGAGGATTAACATCATCTGCTCTTAAGTTAGAAGTCAAGCGAATCTTATTCCTCAAATCTTCTGCGAATTGCTGATCTAAATTAGGTAGTGAATTATCTGCGTTATTTAAAAATGGACCAACGTAGTAGGTTTTGATCAATGGATCAATGGTCGCACCAGACTGTGAAATGGAACACCGACGGGTGACAGAAGCTGCAATTAATATCGTAAGTAAGGGGATAGCGTAAAATCGATAAGTCTTATACATAACTTTATATTTACGAAGAAGCCTAAGAAGCTGTTTGAATCTAAGCTTAAACGGAAAGATTTTTAATAAAACGCTCCGTCCTACAGGTTGTATTGTTTGATTTTCCGATAAAGTGTGCGTTCGGAGATTCCGAGATCTTTAGCAGCGTCTTTTCTGCGGTTTTTATGCTTTTTAAGTGCTTTTTGAATCAAATTTTTCTCGTGGTGCTCAATAGAAAGGTTTTCATCAATGATTTCTACACTTCCAAACTGATCTTCTTTAGAAGCCTCTTTTTCGGATAGGATCAATGGCATTAGCTTCTCTCTAGCACCAGGACCATTAGTCGTAGTGGATTCTTCAATATCATCTTGATAGCTATCGTAAGAAGAATTAACTTCTTCCCGGTAATTGAAATCGGGGCGAGGCCGGGCTTCTTTCGGCGCTTCGAGTGTTTTCAAGGATTTCACATCCGGCACTCGAAGATCATTGGTCTGAATCAACTCAAAAACTAAGGATTTCAAATCATTTAAATCCCCTTTCATATCAAAAAGTAACTTGTAAAGAATTTCTCTTTCCTGAAAACCTCCGTTATTATTTTGATCTGAATTTGGAATCATTGGTAAATTCCGCTGAAGAATATTGGGAACAATATCCACTAAGTGTTCGGCGCTTACTTCTCTATTTTCAGTTAATACTGATATTTTTTCAGCTACATTTTTAAGCTCTCGGATGTTACCGGGCCAATTATAGTTTTCGAGTACCAACTGTGCTCTTTCATCCAATTGCACGGGTGTAGAACGGTACTTCTCCGCAAAATCAATTGCAAACCGTCGGAATAACATATAAATATCTTCATTACGCTCCCGTAATGCAGGTACATTTATGGTTATGGTATTCAAACGAAAATAAAGGTCTTCGCGAAAGCGTCCTTTTTGAATGCGCTCCTGTAAATCTACGTTGGTTGCGGCAATAATCCGAATATCAGTTTTTTGGACTTTGTTAGACCCCACTTTGATGAACTCCCCATTCTCCAGAATTCTTAGCAGATAAGTCTGGGTATCCAATGGCATCTCTCCGATCTCATCCAGGAAGATCGTACCACTATTATAGGTTTCAAAATAACCTTTGCGTTCAGAGGTAGCACCCGTAAATGCGCCTTTTTCGTGACCAAAGAGCTCAGAGTTAATCGTTCCTTCAGGAATAGCCCCGCAGTTAATGGCAATGAATTTATTATGCTTACGGGCGCTAAGTCCGTGAATAATTTTTGAAAAGACCTCTTTCCCTACCCCACTTTCACCAACAATTAAAACCGAGAGTTCGGTATTGGCCACCCGCACGGCAGTATCCAGAGCACGGTCCAAAAGTGGAGATTGCCCGATGATACCAAAACGTTGTTTAATGGCTTGTAGATTACTCATTTAGTAGTTTGCTCTTCTCTTATTAATTATTTTCTGATCCAAAGGTACTAGGTTCTATTTAGTTTGATGCTCAGCATAAGCATCCGATGTAAATTCAGAACAAATAGTACCTTGGTATTCTGTCAAATCTAAGCTGGCTCCATAACTTCAACAATGGTACCAATCAAGGTAGCACTCGTTGCTTCGTGTACTTTCACCCAAGTATAATCACCTGGTTTTAAGCCCGGTTGTTTAGGGAAAACCAACATTTTATTTTGCGTATTCCGACCACAGAAATCTTTGTCAGAACGTTTAGAATCTCTCTCAATCAAGACTTTAAAAGTCTTGCCGATATCTCTTTGATTGTGGCGGAAAGAGATCTGACTTTGCAATCTGATAATTTCCGTCAGCCGCTGTTTTTTCACTTCTAGCGGGATATCATCTTCCAATTTTCTAGCGGCCAAAGTACCTGGACGTTCAGAATAATAAAACATGTAGGACATGCTATAATCTGAATATTCCATAATACTCAAGGTCTCCTGATGGTCTTCTTCTGTTTCGGTACAAAAACCTGCAATAATGTCAGAAGAAATCGCACAATCCGGTAAGATTCGGTGAATCGCATCAATACGATCTTTATACCATTCTCTAGTATATGTCCGGTTCATTAAATCCAATACTCGGCTATTTCCTGATTGTACTGGTAGATGGATATACTCACAGATATTCTCATAACGGGCCATTGTGTGTAGAACATCATCCGTCATATCTTTAGGATGAGAAGTCGAGAACCGCACTCTCAAGTCCGGATTTACCAATGCCACCATTTCTAATAGTTCTGCAAAACTAACTTTTGCTTTAGTCTCTGGATTCTCCCACTTGTAGGAATCTACATTTTGGCCTAATAAAGTTACCTCTCGATAACCTCTATCAAATAAATCTGTAGCTTCTGCAACAACAGAAAAAGCATCTCTACTCCGCTCACGTCCTCTTGTAAAAGGTACAACACAGAAAGAGCACATATTATCACAACCGCGCATGATAGAAATAAAAGCGGTCACGCCGTTAGAATCTAAACGAAGGGGATTAATATCAGAATAAGTCTCCTCCCTTGAAAGGAAAACGTTGATACCTTTATCTCCTCCCTCGGCAGTATTGACCAAATTAGGTAATTCCCGATAAGCATCTGGACCGACTACCAGGTCCACCAGCTTCTCTTCTACCATTAATTTTTCCTTAAGACGTTCGGCCATACAACCCAGCACGCCAACTAAAGTTCCAGGTCTATTTTTTTTCACTTTATCAAATACCCGAAGTCTTTTACGAACGGTGTCTTCCGCTTTTTCGCGAATAGAACAAGTATTGATTAAGATGATATCAGATTCTTCCATGTTGCGCGTAGGCGCATAACCAACTTCAGAAAGCACAGAGGCTACGATTTCACTATCACTAAAATTCATTTGACAGCCGTAGCTTTCAATATAAAAACGTTTAGTGGAAGCTGAAGTGTCCATAGAGGTCTGCTCTTTGAAGAAAACCTCCCCTTGCTTACACGCTACCATCGTTTTGTCCTGTAGAGGGATGGTTGGATTATCATTATACAACTTCATGGTTATTGAAATTTCGGTTGAAAGTGTCCGTCGCAATTAATATCAAATAATGAAATTAACGCCAAGGCCTAAAGGTTGCAAATATAGACTATTTTTCCCATCAAGTGACATTTTGTCAGTGTTGATTGGAAGAAAAATGCAAAAAAATAGGGCAAAACAATTGACTTGTTTTGCCCTATTAAAAGAATTTGGACAAGATCTTATTGATCTAGGCCCAGTTCTTTGATTTTTTGATCTCTGTAAGCAGCTTTTAGAATTTGAGTTCTCTTCTTAACGGAAGGCTTAATAAATTCTTTACGCTTACGTAGTTCTTTAACAACTTGCGCATCTCTATGACGACGTTTGTAGCGCTTAAGTGCTCTATCTATTGTTTCGCTATCTTTTACATTGATAATGACCATATCAAAAAAGTTATAATTTTTTCTAATTAAAACAAATAGGCTCCCTTTTCAGGGAACCTATCTTAGAGCGGATGACGAGATTCGAACTCGCGACCTCAACCTTGGCAAAGTTGCGCTCTACCAGCTGAGCTACATCCGCATTTTTGCTAAAATCTTAAGATTTAGCGCTGGTATCAATTGCAATTCCTTCGATTGCGGATGCAAATATAGAAGTACTAATTTTAATTTCCAAGCTTAATGAGAAAATTACGGCACTTTTTTTCAAAAAAAATTTTCAGTCCTTTATTTAAGCCGCTTTTTTAAGACAAAAGGCAGTAAGATTTTAGAATTACTGGATTATAAACTAAAGTAACGTACTTTTGTAGATTGAAAAAACAATAACATGAGCCTACCAATTATTTTTGAAGACAATCACCTCATCGCCGTCAATAAACCAGCTGGAGTTTTAGTCCATGCGGACGCAACCGAGGACCGCACGCTGGAGGATTATGTCAAACATTATATTAAAGTCCGGTATAAAAAGCCTGGCGATGTTTTCCTGGGTACCATACACCGGATTGATCGGCCGGTAAGTGGTGTAGTCGTTTTTGCTCGCACCAGTAAAGCCCTCACTCGGATGAATAAACTTTTCCAGGAAAGACAAATTGAAAAAACGTATTGGGCCATTACCCGGGAGCGGCCTCCGGCCCTTTCCGGTAAACTAGAGCACTATATTTACAAAGATCGGGATAAGAACACCTCTAAAGCATTTGATGACTTTAGCAGTAGGGCAAAAGCCAATAAGGCTAAAAAGTCCGAGCTAACTTATAAAGTGGTTGCAGGAGCCAATAACCGAACAGTTTTAGAGATTAAACCCAAAACGGGTCGCCCCCACCAAATCCGGGTTCAATTACAGAAAATAGGCTGCCCCATCGTTGGAGATTTACGTTACGGTTACCCAAGCCCATTACACGATGCTTCTATTGCGCTGCATAGCCGAAGTTTAAGTTTTATCCACCCGGTAAAAAAAGAACCCATAATTATTACTGCCAAGCCACCTAATATACAAGAGTGGCGACAGTTCAAGGAACCATTGAATTTTTGATTATTAAGCAACATGGATGTCAAATAATCCAAAAAACCGACCGAAATATTTACTAGGCTTAATTGTACTTTCTCAATTTGCGGGTACGGCCCTGTGGTTTGCCAGTAATGCTATCTTAGATAATTTAAGCTTAGAATTTAATCTACCAGCTAATGCTTTGGGATATCTTACCTCAGCAGTACAATTAGGATTCATAAGTGGCACCCTTTTATTTGCTTTTTATGTAATTGCGGACCGTTTTTCTCCCTCCAAGGTATTTATGATTTGTGCCATCATAGGCGCACTCTTCAATGCTGGAATATTATTTTATGAAGGCGGTTTATGGGGGCTGGTTAGCCTCCGGTTTATGACTGGTTTTTGTTTAGCGGGTATCTATCCGGTAGGTATGAAGATTGCCTCTGATTGGTATCAAGGTGGGCTAGGTAAAGCCCTTGGCTACCTAGTAGGCGCCTTGGTTTTAGGTACGGCCTTTCCTCACTTTTTAAAGTGTACCATTGGACTAGTAGACTGGAAATTAGTATTGATTATCACTTCTTCGGGTGCATTAATCGGTGGTCTTTTAGTCGGTTTTTTGATTCCAGATGGGCCCTATCGGAAGCTAGGTGCTCAATTTAAACCACAGGCAATCATTGATATATTTAAGTTTCCTGAATTCCGTTCGGCGGCCTTTGGTTACTTTGGCCATATGTGGGAATTGTATGCTTTTTGGACCTTCTTGCCCTTCTTTTTATTGTCTTGGTCTAATGTTCAAAAGCAAGCCTTCAATATTTCCTTTTCGGCTTTCATTTTGATTAGTCTAGGTGGTTTAGCTTGTATATTAGGCGGTTACAGGTCATTGAAGATTGGCAGTAAAAAAGTAGCTTGGCGGATGCTACTGGTTTCTGGACTTTGTTGCTTGTTATCTCCATTCTTTTTCTTACAAGGCAATCTTCTATTGTTGCTGGTTTTCCTAGGCATATGGGGTTTCAGTGTGGTTGGCGACTCCCCTCAATTTTCCACTCTAGTGGCTAAACACGCCCCAGAAGCTTATCGGGGCTCAGCACTTACCATTGTCAATTGTATTGGTTTTGCACTCACTATTGGTTCTATTCAATTGCTAAATTATATTTCACTTACGTTAGCTACTGAATGGTTATTTTTAGCCCTCCTACCTGGGCCTATTTTGGGGCTATTAGCCATCAAACGCGTGCAATAGGCAATCCTTATTGGAGTTTCAAACGATAAAGGTTCTGCCCCACCTTAAATTGAACCAAAAACTCATCCGTGATAAATAATTCCTCATTATTGATAAAGCAGATGGCTTCTTTTTGTGTCGTAGCACCTAAGCGAATCACTTTGTGTTGACCATCTAAGAAACGATCTTCTTCATAATCATAAAACATCCATAATTTATTCCCGCTCAGCAATACCACTTTTTTTCCATCTGGACTGATATCTGCTGCCGTAATCCAATAATCAAATATAGGATGCTCCCCTTCTTGCGGGGCCTCCATTTGAAAGGAGCCTATTTTACGCGCAATGTGATGACCTTTACGATCCGGAATACGGTATAGATTGGTAGCCATTGGAAGCGAACGGTGTTTGGTAAAGAGATATAAATGACCGGCAGACCAAATTATGGCCTCACAGTCAAAATTCATCTTACTTTTTTTAGGAGGAAAAGCCTCTTGATCTTCGAAGGCGAAAGTAATTACCTCTGCTTCTATGGAATCTGCTTCACAGGCATCTGGGTTGGCTATTTTAAAAATACTTAAGTCTTTATTATCATTAGCATTGTTGCCCATGTTCCCAATAAAAAAGTTCCCTGCACTATCTGCTGTCATATCTTCCCAATCTCTATTCCAAGCATTGGTTATTTTTAAAGTTCTTAATAATTGCCCCGTGGTATCGCAAAGATAAAGCGCCGCTTCCCCCCCACTATCGGTCAAGTTCCAGACTTGGCCATCCGCACTTAACTCTATCCCGGAGGATTCATTAACGATCGCTGGCAGCTTGGTGAGTGTATCTAGGGTTTGTGCATTAATCTCTAGCGATAAGAAGCACCCAATAAAAAGTAAGATAAAAGGATATATAGTTTTCATGATTTTTATCTTTCAAAATGGTTTTTAAAACTCTTTTGTTTTAGACAATCAAACATCTTTAAAAGGCAATTGACTCAAAGTATTACTTTTCAAGTAGACAACTTCGTTTTCGAAATCAAAAATCCAGTTGTATCGCTTCAGTAAATCTCCGCCTAAAACACTCATTTGTTGTCTTTTAATCGAGCCGGTAAAAAAACTAACCGGCACCTCTTTTATCTTTGTCTTTTCAAATTGAAAAGCTGGTAAAACCGCTTTTTGAGTTTTCAAGACATTACCTGCAGAATCTTTCAACTCACTTTCACTAATGATTGCTAAATGGGTGTCCAATTCATTCCTTTTGGTGAAAGCATCATCATAAAGTAGGGCACCACCAAAACCCGAATGAATTAAAAATCGATTAGTTAGCCATGCTCCATTGACGTTACTTTTCCCTTCCAAGAAGAAAAAACCTCGCTCTTTAATAAGTTTCCTGCTAACGTAAGTCTTAGCTAAGTCGGGCAATTCCTCATGAATAAACAAGTAATTATTATCGAAATTAATCTCTAATATCTGGTCTGTAAAAAAGTTGATTCCAAACTTCCCCTGCGTTTCTTGGCCCGATTTTTCATTTTGCCAAATCTGTAAACTATTCCATTTTAAATCTCCAATTTGAAGTTCATTATCCAGACTAGATTGTATAGTATAAGAACCACCCCAACTCTCCGCAGAATCAAGCTCCGTTAGCTTGAAGTTTTTTAATTCTGGTACAATGGCTGTAGTTAGCGTGACGGTATTGGCAGCGGTATGAAACATCAAATCCAAGGTATCTACTTGGTTGAGGACTGCTTTTACGACCATATTATTATAGCTAGTCAAGCGGAAAGGAATGGTATCTACTGGAAGTTTATCGATACTTTCAATCGGCTCAATTGAAGACTGGCAAGTATTGAATTCGCTTATTCCAAAAAGACTAATAAATAGAAAGAAAACTTGAAGCATGTCTTTAATTTTTTTCTACATAAATGGTTCCGTTTTTCATCACAAATCCAATGTTAAAAATGGTTTCAGCAAAATCGTTTTCTATATCGCCTTTTACAGCGATGATATCAGCTAATGCCCCTGCTTTTAATACACCGAGGCGCTTTTCCATGCCCATAAACTTGGCAGAAAGGTAAGTAGAGGATTGTAGGATGTCCATTGGCTTCATTCCTGCTTCGAGGTAGGCAATTAGAATTTCCTTGGCGGCATCGCCTTGAGGTTTTTCAAAATTGATGTAATTATCAGAACCTGTTACAATGGTCACGCCAGCTTTAATGGCCCGCATGAGCCGATCGGCCATACCACTTTGATAATTATTGTAAGCCTTCTCCTTATCTCCTTGAAAGTCATTTTTTTCTAAAAAGAACAAAAATTCATCTTTCGAAATATCTGTGGGCACCAAAACGGTCCCTTTTTCAGCCATGAGTTGGAGCGTAGTATCCGAGATTTGATACCCGTGTTCGATACCGTCTACTCCAGCCGTAGTCGCTTCCCAAACCGCTTTATCATTGGTAGCGTGGGCGGTAACGATCCGATTGTAGCGATGCGCCATTTTAACGATGGCCTGCATCTCCTCGATGGTCAAGCTAATCGGATTGGGCGTATTATTGGCACATATTTTAATGAGATCTGCCCCGTAAGTTACATGCTGTCGCACCGCATCAATGGCCTCGTCTACACTTTTGATGATGGTATATTCTTCATCGATCACATGCCGGTGTTTCTTTAACATTCCAACCACCTGTCCACCTTCGGCACTGATAATCGGGCCAGAGACAAACATCCGTGGGCCATCGGTGGTACCTTCATTGATGGCTCTTTTTAAGGCGACATCCAGGAATTCTCCGGAATCTCCTAAGTCTCGGATGGAAGTAAAGCCATTTTCTAAAAATGATTTGGCCCGTTTGGCACCACGTAGTACGCGCAAAGCATCCCCCTCATACATGATCTTATTGGTGGTAGAATTGTCTTCGCCGATGGTTTCTAAAGTCATTAAGTGCGTGTGACCATCAATCAACCCTGGCAGGACGGTAAAGTCAGTTAAATCGATGACTTTAGCATCCGCAGGAATTTTTAAATCGGGGGCCATTTCTGTGATCCGATTCCGATCTATCTTAAGGATTTGAGGGCCAATGAGCTGGGCTTTTTCTGAGTTGAAAACTTGTCCTGCTTTAATATAGGTGCTGGTATTGTTTTGTGCTGAAAGTGTTGCAGTGGATAAACCGCAAAAAAGTAAAAGTAGTGCGGCTTGGCACAAGTATTTGAATTTCATAGTCGTGTGATTATAAGATTTTCTAATCCTCCCCAAAATACGAAAAGAATGGGTTTTAGATAATGGCTATTTTTTGAGTTAGATATCGCCTGTGACATCGCCTAG
>CAXIDD010000136.1:0-10418 GCA_964021975.1 uncultured Saprospirales bacterium
GAAGCCAATGCCAAAGAAGGTGTAGCCATCGATTGGCCCATTCGTTATAAAGACATTGCACCGTGGTACAGCTACGTTGAAAAATACATTGGGATCAGTGGGCAAGCGCTGGGATTACCTCAACTACCAGATAGTGAATTTTTGCCTCCTATGGAGATGAATTGTGTAGAAAAAGATGTCAAAGCACGTATTGAAAAGGCCTTTCCCGGCCGGACCATGACGATCGGTAGAGTCGCGCATCTCACGCAACCTCACAATGGTCGTGGAGCATGTCAATCTCGCAATAAATGTAGTTTAGGCTGTCCTTATAGCGCCTTTTTTAGCAGTACCTCTGTAACTTTACCAGCAGCTAATGCTACGGGAAACATGACCATCAGGCCTTGGTCTATCGCTCAATCTATTATCTATGATAAAGATTCTGGCAAGGCTACTGGCGTACGCGTTATCGATGCAGAAAGTGGAGAAATGTACGAATATCAAGCGCGCGTTATTTTCTGTAATGCGTCCACTTTGAGTAGTACTAGAATCCTAATGAATTCTACTTCGGATCGTTTCCCGAATGGATTGGGTAACGATAGTGGCGAGCTGGGACACAACCTTATGGATCACACTTATCGCGTAGGTGCTATCGGAACTTTTGAAGGTCATGAAGATAAGTATTACAAAGGTCGCCGACCTAATGGTATTTACATCCCGCGTTATTGGAACATTAGCGAGGAAACTAAATCGGATAAATTTTTGAGAGGCTTTGGTTACCAAGGTGGTGCCCACCGCAAAGGCTGGGGCGATGGAGCCAACTATGATGGCTTTGGAGCAGACCTCAAGGAATCCATGATTAATGATCCCGGAGAATGGGAATTCTTTATTACAGGTTTCGCAGAATGTCTGCCTTATCACGAAAATAAAGTAACGCTGGATAAAGATAACCTTGACAAATGGGGACAAGCTACCTTAGCGATTGACTGCGAGTGGAAAGAAAATGAATTGGCACTCAACAAGCAAATTCAAGAAGATGCTGTGGAAATGCTAGAAAAAGCAGGAATAAAAGATATCATCGGTTTTGATAACAAACACGAACCAGGCTTTGGTATCCACGAAATGGGAACGGCCCGGATGGGAAAAGATCCTAAAACATCCGTTCTAAATGAAAATAACCAAGTCCACGGTTGTGAAAACGTATATGTGACAGATGGGGCCTGCATGACTTCCAACTCTTGTGTGAATCCATCACTAACGTATATGGCATTAACGGCCAGAGCCGCTAATCATGCTATTTCTGAACTTAAAAAGATGAATCTGTAATGAATAGAAGAGATGCATTAAAAAACACAGCCCTTTTGGGTGCAGCGGCTACTACCTCCGCCTCTTTCCTCGCTTTATTCCAGTCTTGTCAAACGCAAGATCGACTAAGGTGGGAACCTTCATTTTTGAGTAACAAACAAGCACACTTGGTTACGGCACTAGTCGACACCATTCTACCTACAACGGACACACCGGGGGGATTAGATGTTAAGGTAGATATGTTCATCGACATGGTCTACGCAAAAACTGTAGATGAAGCCGGTCAAAAAGCCTTTGTAGCACAAATGGATCAGTTCGATGAGACCTGTAAATCTAAATTTGGTAAGGTTTTCTATAAACTCGATGCCGATCAAAAGAACGCCGTCCTGACAGAACAAGAAGCTAATAGTCCTAAGTTTGGTCGA
Organism: uncultured Saprospirales bacterium; assembly: GCA_964021975.1. GTDB lineage: Bacteria > Bacteroidota > Bacteroidia > Chitinophagales > Saprospiraceae > DATFKA01. The sequence continues at coordinate 1,707 of CAXIDD010000136.1, forward strand.
GGGGTTTGGGGTTATGGTGTAGGAGAGCAGAAGCCCGTTGGGTTTTACCGTTCTTTCAAATCACTCGCGATTCGAGGCTATTGTACCTCTAAAGAAATTGGTAGCGAAGTTTTGAATTATGATCCGGTCCCGGGCCCTTATCAGGGCTGTATACCATTTGAAGAAGTTGGTAAAGTTTACAGTTTGTAAAAATAAATACAAGGTAAAAGATAGATAGCGACGTGATGTCTCACGCCGCTATTTTATATTACATATAGCCTTATGATTGAAAAAATAAAAGCCTTAGAAAAAACGGCCCGCCTTTTAGATCCCTCACAAAACCAACGAAACCAATGGAATGAAGCAGTGCTACAATACGCCGACACCTTTATCAACCAATTGACTAAGCCTCAAACTTTCGTTGATAGGACCAAGGCAGAAGGTGATCAAACCCACCTCGAAATTGGAGAAGAAGCAAATGAGCTACCACTCCTATTAACCAAAACAACAGCGCAAATCGATAACATCGGACTTAATCCCGCTGCTCCTGGTCATATGGCTTATATCCCGGGCGGCGGACTATATCCTTCCGCATTAGGAGATTATATAGCAGCTGTCACCAATCGTTATGCCGGCATCTTTTATACCGCTCCTGGCGCTGTACGCCTCGAAAACGCACTCATTCGCTGGATGTGTAGTCTCTTTGGTTATCCAAAAACTGCCGTTGGCAACCTCACTTCTGGTGGCTCCATTGCCAACCTAGTGGCCATTGTAACGGCTCGGGAAGCCTTCCAAATTAAGTCCGTAGATATTCCAAATGTTGTTATTTACCTTTCGGCCCAAACCCATCACTCCATTCAAAAAGCCATTCGAATTGCGGGACTATCCGAAGTACATTTACGGTATATTCCTCTGGATGACCAAATGCGGATGTCCGCTAATGAACTGGAAAAATCAATCATCGAGGATCAAAAAAATGGTTTAAAACCCTTTTTCCTAAGTGCTGCACTTGGTGCAACCAATACCGGAGCAATTGATCCAATTGCTACTTTGGCAAGCATTGCAAAGCGTCATAAACTCTGGTTTCATGTAGATGCCGCTTATGGAGGTTTTTTCAGTTTAGTCTCTTCTTTACAAGAAAAATTCGAAGGAATATCGGAAGCAGATTCGATTACCCTCGATCCACACAAAACTTTGTTTCTGCCTTTTGGCACAGGAACCATACTCATCAAGGAAAAAAGTCATGTGCTGAAGGCGCATCATTATCTGGCAGATTACATGCAAGATACTTTTCAGGCCAATGAAGAAATATCTCCAGCGGATATTTCACCCGAACTCACCAAACACTTTCGGGGGATGCGTTTATGGCTGCCACTGAAATTATTTGGATTAAAGCCCTTTAGAGCAGCATTGGAAGAGAAGCTATACCTAACTCGGTATTTTTATAGGAAAATTCAACTACAGGAAGGCTTTGAGGTAGGGCCAGAACCAGAATTATCCGTAGCTATCTTCCGTTATTTACCCCAACGGGAAGACCCCAATATTTTTAATCAAAAATTAATCCAAGCCATTCAAAAAGATGGTCGGGTATTTTTATCTTCTACCACAATTAAGGGCACCTATTGGATTCGTATCGCAGTGGTGAGCTTCCGTACCCATTTAGCTCAAGTTGACCTTCTTTTGACTATTCTTCAAGAAAAAGTAGCCCAGCTAAAGAATTAAGTAATAATTATTTTAACCTGCATATATGAAAAAATATACCTTCACTACTCCTTTGATACTTGTAGCACTTTTCAATTTATCCGTTTTTAGTTTCTCTTGTCAGAACAATCAATCATCCACGGCGGAGACCGCTACCGAAATTTCCGAAACAGAGCGCAGGCCAGAAGTTGCACCTCAAGAAGTAAGGGCTACCTTAGAGCCTTTTGAATTTGGTGACTGCACACCTGTAATGGAAGACGACTCTGGATGTTCTTGCGACTTTCGACCTGAAAAAGACAATTATAAAAGCAGTTTGTTTATTTCCAATATCGAAGAGACCGCTTGTGTAAAAGTTAATGGCAGTATTCAAAGTCTAACAGGTGGACGCATTGATAATCGGTCAGAACTCTATCAGCAATCCTTTCAAGAACACTGGATTACCTTAAAAGAAGATGGCACCTTTTTGATATTTGGAGAAGACGCCCGCCCTGGCAATGACTTTTATAAAAGAAACCGTGAAAAATTGGTCCAAACCTTATTAGTAATGGATGAATTACCCAAAGAAATTCCACTCCAATTTGTAGGAACTACGGGAATGGGCATGCGCGCCGAAATTCGGGATATGGCCAGTGAAGCATTAACTATAGCAATCGAAGCTAAAGCGAATGGAAATACAGGCATTCCCATGCAAATGCTGTACAAAAATGACCAATATGATATCCTGATTACTGGAAATATAGATGGTAAAAATGATAGTGGTGGCGATACTTATGCGGGTACTATAGAATTAAAATCAAAAGATGGGGAAACTTTAGACAAAAAAAACATCTGGGGAGACTGCAATTGCTAAATAACTGAATATCAATATTTTACCCTTGGATCATCCTGAAAAATCAGGCATACTATTAATTGGTATGCCTGATTTTTTTTGCCTGGAATAGGGGGTATAATGGTCCAGCTGCATCATTAGGGTGTACAAAGGGAATTGATTTCCCTAGAAGCATTCAAAATTTAAAACAAACGGACCTATGAATAAGAAAGTATTTACAATCGTATTTTTCCTTTTAGTGGCTTTATCCATCAACGCCCAAAGAGAAGAGACCCTATTTGGTAGCTTAGATATGACTGGTGCATGGTATACCAGCACACAAAACTTTTCCTTTTTTGAAGATGATTCCCAGTACTTCGGAGGTGGAAGTGTAGACCTGGAGTTTGGAAAATCTTTATACATAGGCTGGGCATGGAACCGTATGCGGGACGATGCACTCATCGTCGGTGACGATGGTACAGAATCTTTCCGCCTTAGACACAATGGCTTGAACCTAGCTTATGCTCCCAATTCGAATAGTCTTATTCACCCAAGATTTGGCGTTTATGCCGGTGGCGGCCGCTTAGAAATTGAAGGAGACAGTAGAGACAGAGTATTTGGTGTCACCCCATCTATTGGTGCAGAATTGAATATTGCCTCCTGGTTTAGACTAGGCCTCGAAGGTGGTTATCGTTTCATTACAGATGTAGATGCCCGTGGCTTAGATAGTGCAGATTTTTCTACCCCTTTTGCACAAATCCAATTGCGTTTTGGATTCTCTTGGGATTATTAAAAAAAGAGCTGGCGAAAGATAAACACTTCTTTTCCGTCAGCATTGGTTATAGTAAAGTAATACACACACTTTTTTAAATTTTCATTGATTGAAATTCATCATCTAAATTGAAAGGGTTTCCTCGCCTACGGCTGGAAACCCTTTTTTATAAGATTTATATATTAGCTTTTTACAAGCCCAAAATTCGCTTATTCATTTCTTCATCTGCACCTGTGCCAGCAAAATCATCAAAGGATTTTTCGGTGACTTGAATGATTTGATCCGCAATAAAAGGAGCACCTTCTCTAGCACCTTGTTCTGAAGATTTAATGGCACATTCCCATTCCAGAACAGCCCAGCTATCGTAGCCATATTGTGACAACTTGCTAAAAATAGCACCAAAATCTACCTGTCCATCTCCTAAAGAACGGAAGCGCCCAGCTCGGTTGGTCCAGGACTGATAAGCACCATAAACCCCTTGTTTACCCGTAGGATTAGACTCCGCATCTTTCACATGGAAAGCTTTGATCCGTTCGTGATAAAAATCTATAAACTGGACATAATCCAAACATTGTAAGACAAAGTGACTAGGATCATAATTGATACAAGCACGCGGATGGTTATTGGTGTGCTCCAAAAACAGCTCAAAGGTGGTCCCGTCATGAAGGTCTTCTCCAGGGTGTAACTCAAAGCAAAGATCTACGCCTGCCTCATCATAAACATCTAAAATAGGCGTCCAACGTTTTGCCAGTTCTTTAAATCCAGTCTCCACCATACCTTCTGGGCGTTGTGGCCATGGGTAAAGGTAAGGCCAAACCAAAGCGCCAGGGAAACTAGCACTGGCACTTAGGCCAAGGTTTTGACTTGCCTTTGCTGCCCATTTCATTTGCTGAACGGCCCAAGCTGTTCGCTCAGATGCATTTTTGTGAACTTCAGCCGGAGCAAAACCATCAAAGAGTTCGTTATAAGCGGGATGTACTGCTACTAACTGTCCTTGCAAATGGGTAGCCAACTCCGTTATTTCTAGGCCAAACTCCCCTACTTTACCTTTGAGTTCATCACAGTAAGTTTTACTTTCTGCTGCTTTTTGCAGATCGATCAAACGATCATCCCATGCGGGGATTTGTACACCTTTATAGCCGAAATCAGCCATATATTTGCAAACACCTTCCAGGGTATTAAACGGCTCGGTATCTCCCATAAACTGCGCCAAAAAGATCGCAGGTCCTTTGATGGTCTTCATGTATTATTTAATTTTGTTTGATTAAGAATTCAAATTGCTCCTAATTTAGTAAAGATCTGGTCCCCATCCAAAATTAAAAAACACTCCTCCTCCAAAACCAACCTGGACCGGTAAATCTCCATAAATCATCACTTTAGATTTACCTTTTATTTCCCAGATGCGAGCGGGCCAAATCGTTTCTATTCTTTTTTTTCGAGCTATTTCTGTTAAGTCGTTTTTAAAAATTTCTCCCGCTGAATTGATTTGCATCAAGAGTACTTGAGCACGCCCTCCTTCATAACCATCAACGACTTTAGGATCTCCCTCTTGATTGTGATTTTTTACTGTATCATTAAAAAAGAAAAACACATTGCCCTTCTTTTGAATCGCTTTATAGCTGTATTGCCCCCAATCTCCTTGTAATGCTGTTTGTCGTTTAGGAATTCTACGAATCCAAGTTAAACGATCACGCGTTGAAGGCACCTTCATCACTACAATATCGTTAAATTCAATTTCGTAAGAATTGGGTATTTCTTTTCTGTATTCGCTAGTAATAATCCAGGAATTATCTGGCTCCACAAAGATATGGTCAACCGCAAAATCGGTGAGTTTATGTCGATTTGCATTAAAATAAGGCTCTTTATCACCATATGGATAAGCTGCTTCGTACATTTCTTGACTTAAGCCTATTTGATTACGTTCGATACTTTTCCCATCGGCTGGAATATTGAACAGGTAGAGTCCTCCTATCCGGGATTTCTTTTTGGTATCTCTTAAAAACGCGCCACCAACAATTGCACCACTTGTATCCATTCTAGTGCGCAAACCTGTCATAGTATAATTTGGCAGATTAAGTTTATACTCAATCAAGTTTTTATTTCCTTGCTCTGCCGCTAAAATAAAATAATCAATTTTCTCTTCATCGATATAGCGGCCAGGATTTCCGTTATAGTTTTCACAGAAAAGAAAAGACCGTCCTGCATCGTTAACCGCATGATCAAAAATATATAGGGTCTCGTTCTTAAACGGTAAAAGGTAGCGCTCTGTCCACACTTCCTCCATTTCCTTATTATAAACACGGACGCTCACCTTAGCTGGATCTTCGGGTAAAGTATAGGTCCAACTATAAAAAGAGATGTATTCTTCGTTTGGTGATTTTGCAAAGCCAAATGGCACTCGAAAAAACTCAGGCGAAAAGGCTTCATCAATCACTTCTGAATTTAAAGGCTCAAAATCAGGTAAACTGAAGCGCTGGAACAATAAGTGATTCCGTTGTGGTCCGGGATAATAAAGTGAAGTCATGACACACAGTTGGCCATTAAACTCAAAAGCACCCTCAAATTGGGTCAGTAGCCCTTGGCGTTTTAAATCAATGGTTTTCTCTCCCAGTACTTCTTCCGCGTCATTGAAATAACGCAGTGCCATTTTGGATGGTCGCTCTAAATCATTCAGTAATATTAGCACAAAACCATCTCCTATTGGGACCATAGTTTCTAGCTCCGTAGGTGTCTGATTCTGCTTTTGTCGATTCGGATTCTGGGCTAGACCAAGGTTTGACCATAAAACACAAGAAAGCGTAAGTATAAGAACAATATATTTTTTCATAATCATTTATTTCACCTCCATTAAAATCCACTTCTGTGGATCTACCTCAGGGCGTTGTCCTCTTTCGAAAGGTACCTCGACGCCGTCATTATTTACGTCCACGCGCTTTACTTCATCCCCAATCAATACATCTACTGGCATAGCAAAAGGTAAGTTGTCTGGCGTATCCCAACGAAGGCTAATTTTGCCTTTTTCTACCCTAGAGATCAAGGTTGGAAGTTTAGCTTGACGCAAATACAGATCAAAGAACCAATCCAAGTCCATACCTGACTCTGCTTCGCAAATAGCCTTAAAGTCATCCGTGGTGACAAACCGGCATTGCTTACCATCTTTAATAGCTTCCATAGCAGGGTGCGGATAACACATTCGGCGTAAAGCTTTAAAGAAGGCTGCATCACCAATTAAATAACGCATGCTATGTAAGATCCAAGCGCCTTTAGTATAAATGGGTGCCCGGTAAATATTCTGTGCAGAGGTAGTGGTCTCTGGACCTACTGCTAGCGTATTGGGAAAGCGGCGCATATTGTCCATGTAGGCATGATAGCCTTCCTTTCCTTTTTTATCTTCCATGTAAATGGCCTGCATGTAAGAACAAAATCCCTCGTGAATCCACATGTCTTTCCAATCAAAATTAGTCACTAAGTTTCCCCACCATTCGTGACCTAGTTCGTGATGGTGAAGGGCATCAAATCCCCAGTCTCGGCCACCAGTCATAGAGCCATTATTGAAATTGGCACCATAAGCAATAATGGTTTGATGCTCCATCCCAAGGTGTGGAGTTTGAACCACCCCATATTTGTCCTGGCGGAAGGGGTAAGGTCCTAAGTATTTTTCGTAGAATGCAAGATGTTCTAATATCTCTGGCATTAGTTTTCTACCATTCTCTTCATCTTCGGGTAAGACATAAAAAACAACTGGGATCATATCTCCAGCGACACTCTGCATTTCTTCTTTCAACGCTACATAAGGCGCAATATTCAATGCTACATTATAATTATTAATAGGTGTACTGATGTACCATTCGTAAGTACTGATCCCCTCTTTGTAAGGTTTCTTTCCACGAAAGTGCCCATTAGTCGCAACGTAAAGAGGGTCTGGCACATGGATGGTTAGGGCCATGCTATCTGGCTCGTCAGAAACGTGGTCTTTATTCGGCCACCATAAGTCCGCACCCTGAGTTTGACAACTGGTAGCAATCCAATGTGCTCCGCTACTGGTCCTCTCCCAGGTAAACCCTCCATCCCAAGGAGGATTCGGTGCTACACGAGGCTTGCCATTATAATATACGCGTACTTCAATTTCTGTATTTCTTTGTTGAGTAGTCTCTAGCTGAATCCAGAGTTTTCCGGCGTCCCTTGAAAAGCTCAATTCTTTAAGGTCATTGTTGACATCCGCTGCTTTGGTGACTTTCAAGGCATTATCTAGATCCAATACCAAGACATTAGTAGGGTGTACTATTTTGGCTCGAACATCCACATAACCATCAATCTGACGTTTATCCGGTATGATTTCTAAGTTAAGATGATAAAACAATACATCGTAGGCGGCCTGTTCTGGCATCAAGGGCCCACCTGAATCTAAGGTTTTAACTTGTGCACTCAGCGCAGTAAAAAAAAGTAGACTAGATAGTAAAGAAAGTAGAATCGATTTCATATGCTAATAATTAAAATCACTTTTGTCCTAAAAAAGTTTGAAATCGAATATACTAAAATATGAGGCTGCTCCCCAGGATTTAAGAAGTATTTAACCTGTACAAAAAACGCCCGATTCGCAGGGACAGCTGCAAATCAGGCGCTTTTTTGTTGATTGGTTCGTTGGAATAATGATTTATTGGTTTATCTCAAATTTTAAAATGATAAAATTCAACCCCACCAAATATTCCAACTACCAAATCTTTATATTGTATACATCCGATCATAGTATTCATCTAGCATCCGTTTGACGGCGAATTCGTCTTTGGTACGAAGAATACTATTGCGCATCATTTCTACCCATTTGGCGCGGTCATCGTAATAAGTTGGAAGCACTTCTTCTAATAAGACTTTGTAAAGGGCTTTCAAGTCGTGGGCATCTTGGATAGCTGGATCCTCACTTTCGAAGGCATCTGCAAACTGCCATCCCGTCACACCATGATCACAAGCTTCTGGCCACCAACCGTCTAGGATACTAAAGTTCAAAACGCCATTAATGGCTGCTTTCATACCAGAAGTGCCACTTGCTTCTTTGGGCCTACGAGGGTTGTTTAACCATACATCCGAGCCTCTAGTTAGTGCAGCTCCCGTTGGCATATCGTAATTTTCGATAAACACAACCGATTCTGGGTATTTTCGAGCCATAGCTACCAGTTTTTCAACCAATCCTTTTCCGGTATCATCCAATGGATGCGCTTTACCAGAAAAGACGATTTGTATTTTACCGGCTTTCAATAATGGATCAATTACTTCGGGATCATGGAAGATTAGATCTGCTCTTTTATAAGGTGCTGCTCTTCGGCTAAAGCCAATTAAGAGGGCATCTACATTTAAAGTGACGCCTGTTCTTTCTTTGACAAAATCAATTAATTCTAGCTTATTCTTACGATGAGCTTCCCATAAATCACCGCCGGCAACCGCAGTGTCAATCATG
>CAXIDD010000137.1:0-10386 GCA_964021975.1 uncultured Saprospirales bacterium
AAGCCTACGATACCCAAATCGGAGCGATGGTCTCGATGCTGGAAGATTTAAAAACAAGGATTACGCAAAGGGTCAGACTAGTGAATCGAGAAGGAACGGACTTTTTACTAGATGAAAATGCCAATCGGATTGGTGCTATGATCTTGCATCTAGCGGCGATAGAAGCTTATTATCAAGTTTACACCTTTGAAGACAGGTCTTTTAATGAAGAAGAAATGGCGAAATGGGGACTTGCTCTGGAACTAGGGGAGGAGGCACGCGAAAAACTGGTCGGTAAACCAATAACTTACTACCTTAATATTTGGAGTGATGTTAGAAAAGAGACTTTAAGACAGTTGAAAACCAAAGATGATCAATGGTTTAAGGCCAAAACTAAACTAAGTAATATGGACAACCACTGGGCTTGGTTTCATGTGATGGAACACCAAGCTAACCATATGGGGCAAATTGCAATGATCAAAAAACGCATTCCTAAAAAATAAAGGGTTTAGACAAAACCTGATCTAGTTGTTGATCATGTGCTTCTAAAGGCACTTGGTCAATAATTTGGAAAGGATAAGCAATCCCGATTTTATGAGCATTGCTTTGTTGTTTCAAAAAGGTATCGTAATATCCACCTCCATAACCCAATCTGTATTGTGCCTGATCAAAGGCTAAACCGGGGACAATAATTAAGTCTTGAGGCCCCTCATATACCTTAGAATTTGCAGGATGCTTTGTACCCTATTTTCCTGTTTCTACTTCACTTAAGGAGTGGAGTATTAAATGTTCCAATTGTCTCTTTCCCAAAGTCTTTGGGCAGCTTATCTGTATTTGTTGATTTAATAATTCCTCAATTAGGGGAAAGAGATTAATCTCTGAACCCATTGGTAAATAAGTGTGTACGCGTTGATAGGTTTGGGTTTGAATAATGTCTAAAAGACTGTCACAAATCCATTGGTCGTAAATCTTTTTTGTAGCTTGGGCTAAATTATCCCGTTTTTGAGCCATTATTTTTCTTAAAGCTTGCTTACTTTCACTTATTGTCATCGAAATAGTTTCTAGGTTTAAACAAACAATATGTCAACAAATAAAGACATTACAAGTATAGCGGACATTCACCTTTTAGTAGATACTTTTTACGGGAAAGTTCAAAAGGATGAACTTTTAGGGCCGGTTTTTAATGCGGTAATTCAAGATAAATGGCCAATGCACTTAGAGAAAATGTATCGTTTTTGGCAAACCATTTTATTGTCTGAGCATACTTATTTTGGGAGTCCTTTTCGGCCACACGCCCCATTACCAGTAAATGAAACGCACTTTGACCGTTGGAAGTATTTATTCAATCAAACTTTGGATGCGCATTTTTCGGGAGAGAAAGCCAATGAAGCAAAGTGGAGATCCGAAAAAATGGCAGCTATGTTTTTAATGAAAATTCAATACTTTCAGCGTGGCCAAGGTGCTCCTTTAATTTAATAGCACTTATTGGGACAAAATTATGTTTAACAACTACAGATGCCCTTAATTTTTCAGCAAATTCAACAGAAAGTATATGATCTTGGAGATCGCCTCTTTGATGTCTTTCGGTATTTCCCGAAACGATGTTTGCGTTTATTGCAACATTTGTCAACTGGGCTTAAGTCGATACGACGGGCTTCAAAATTAAAGATGCAAAAGGTGTTTTTTTGGTGGGTAGAGTTATTGGTGTTATTCCTAGACTTATTGGGCTTAAGTGAGTTTTACGAAGGGATTACAGCCTTTTTTAAATGGTCGACACATCCATTGCGTCCTGGTGAGTTACAATTGGCAAAATCGATTTATGGAAACACCATCCGTTGGGATCGGGTACGAATGGACGAAAGAGCATGGTTGGGCCCCCGGCAGTTTCGACTTTGCTATGTCAGCGGGTTTATAATTAATAGTTGGGGCTCAATGTCAACAGCAATTTTTATCCATGAATTAATGCATGTATGGCAGTATCAGCAACTTGGCTTAGTGTATATTCCACGAGCTTTGCGTGCTTTTCATTCCTTAGAAAACTACAATTATGGTGGCTGGTTAAGCTTGAAAATTGTTCAGGAAAAGGGAGGCAGTTTGTGGGATTTTAATTTGGAACAACAAGCAGATATTGTGGCAGATTATTATCGGATTCGGTCAGGAGAACGTCCGCATTGGGGGAATGCTAACCAGCTACAATTAGAAGTGTATCAGTATTTTATTGATCAATTAACTGCTTAGAACTTAAGTTTTTTTTGAGATATAAAAACAGCCCTTTGGCAAATCGTGGTTTAATTGTATGTTTGCGAGGCCTACTTGGCAACTATTTGAGTTTGGTTATTGGCTAGCATGACTATGCGATTAAATTCAAACAGCTTCTATAAGCTCCAATTTTACTCAATGCATTATGGTACAATATTATATCAAGGAGGATGGACGTCTGAAAGAACTGGAAAGTTCTGTGCCAAACTGTTGGGTCAATATTACGCCGCCCTTCAGTCAAGAGGAGTTGGAAGAAGTATCTCAGCGCTTTGATGTTCCACTAGATTTTCTTTTAGATTCCTTAGATATTGATGAACGCTCTCGTTACGAAAGAGAAGAAGAGACACGTTTGATCCTAATCAATACGCCGGTACTCAACCCAATGGAAGATGAAAATGATGCCATTTACACCACGGTTCCAATTGGTATCATTTTATCGGAAGAAAATTTAATTACCATTACCTCAATTGAAAACCCTGTTTTGCAGCGTTTTTTGGATGAAAAAGTAAAAAATTTCAACCTCTCCACACTGAAACATTTTACTTTACAGATATTAGAGCACAATGTGTATCGCTTTTTGACCTGTTTAAAGAAATTAGATTTAAAACGAAACTTAATCGAACAAGAGCTTTATCATTCCAGCCGGAATCGAGAGCTTAAGCAACTGTTGAGTATTGAAAAAAGTTTGGTCTATTTTTTAAATTCCTTGAGCGCTAATGATTTGCTAAAAATGAAAATGAAGCGAACGGATTTTTTAAATATCCGGGAAGATGAGGACCTATCTGATCTTTTTGAAGATATTATTATTGACAATGGCCAGGCACTAGAAATGGCCAATGTCTACAATAATATCTTAAGTGGGACCATGGATACCTATGCTTCAATCATTTCTAATAACATGAATGTTACGGTTCATCGTTTGACGGTGGTAACCATATTCTTAGCAGTTCCTACCTTAATTGCTAGTTTTTATGGGATGAATGTCAAGGTCTTACCTTTCTCTCAAGACCCTTATGCCATCTACTTTATTATCGTTTTTTCTATTGTAGTCAGTTTACTGCTGGCATGGTACTTTCAGCGAAAAAGGCTGTTTTAAGCACGGCTATTATTTGTTATTAACAATTGTGGAAAACTTTATCAACAGACCTAAAGTGTTGATATTGAGTTTTTTAACGCCCGTTATTGGACAATGTGGAAAACTTTATCAACTTCGTTATTATTTTTTACCTAAATTTCAGAAGTGTTATTTTAAGAGAATCATTCAAGGTTTTTGATTAGAACCATATCTTGAAATTCACCATCAATTAAAAATTCAGGGTTTTAGACCCTCCTTTGTTAACTTACTGATACTTATGCGAGTCTTTTCTTTTAAAGACTCGCTTTTTCTTTGTAGGGCATCAAATTACCTCAGAATTTTTTTTCTCCACTTATACCATAGTTGTTTAAAACTCGTTTTTTTATATATATTAGATAAGAATATAAATAAGAGACATCGTTTGCCCCTACAATTTTCTATCCCAGCTACAAACAAGATAACTTCATTACAATGCTTCTAACTGTGCCCCCAGGATAAGAAGTCGAAAAACTGACGGAGAAAAATGAGATGCTACACACTAATTTTTTGTTGCCTTTGCTTTTGGGTGGGGATGACCGGGCAATCTAAGTGGGAGCTTGGAGTCCACCTTGGAGGAACAGCTTACCAAGGAGATTTAAACCCCAATGATTATCCTTCAACCGAATCAATTGGTTGGACTACCGGATTGTTTGTTCGTAATAATTTAAGTCCAACCTGGGCTTTACGAGGCAATTTACTCTACGGTAACTGGCAAGGAACCGACGCAAATGCAACGGATGACATCGGCAAGTTGGCACGTAACTTTTCCTTCCAAAATCGGTTAACAGAAGCTAGCCTTTTATTGGAATGGGATCCTTTTGGAAAAAGTCGTTTTCGCAAAGGGGATTATAATTTTAATACTCGAATAACACCCTATACTTTCCTGGGCATTGGCGCGGGCTTTTATAAAATTGAAAATCAATATCCTGATATCAGCAAAGAAGCTGTTCTAGAAGATATTAGTGCTGACATAGCCGCTTCAAACGGCAAAACCAGCTTAGCTATGCCGTTTGGGTTAGGCCTTAAAATTGATTTAAGTAAGCGTACAACCTTAGCCTTAGAAGGAGGCCTACACTATGGTTTTAACGACCTCATTGATGGAGTGAGTGCTAGTGGTAACCCCGAAACCAATGATTGGTACTGGCACGCAGGAACCAATTTAAGTATTCGGTTTGGTAAAAAAGATAGTGATGGTGATGGAATACCAGATCAGCTAGATGCCTGCAAGTTGGTGCCAGGTCCTGAAAGTGCCCGTGGTTGTCCAGATCGAGATGGAGATGGCGTAGAGGATGCTGAGGACGTTTGCCCAGATCTAGCAGGATTAATGGAGTTTAGTGGTTGTCCTGATACCGATAAAGATGGAATTATGGACCCAATGGACGGTTGTCCGTTGATCTACGGTTATGAAGATACCAATGGCTGTCCTGATCGAGACAATGATTGTGTGATTGATTCTTTGGATACTTGTCCAGATGTAGCAGGCTTAACACTTTATGATGGTTGCCCGGATACGGATTTAGATGGAGTTCCAGATCCAGATGATGCCTGTCCTGATGAAAGAGGCTTACCTGAAAATGGAGGCTGTCCTTTGTTAGATACAGACTGTGATGGGATTATCGATGATCTCGACGCTTGCCCGACTATACCAGATACGCTAGGATTTACGGGGTGTCCGGATTTGGATGCGGATGGCATCATTGATTCTTTGGATTTGTGTCCAGAAGTTCCAGGGGTAGATTCTATGAATGGTTGTCCTGTTATTGGGAAAGTAGAGCAGGAGTTGTTGTCAGAGGCACAACGGGAAGTACGCTTTAAAACAGGTAGCGCAGATCTCTTAAACTCTTCTAAACTTATCCTGGATAAAGTGGTCGAGTTAATGCAAGCCTATCCCAATTACCAATTAAACTTAGTTGGATATACCGATGACGTAGGCCGGGCCTCTTCTAACCAATCTTTATCGAAACGACGAGCCAAGGCCTGCTATGATTATCTGATAGAACAAGAAATAAAACCCGAACGCTTGACCTATGAAGGCTTAGGAGAGTCCAATCCTATTGGAAATAATAAAACCGCAGTAGGTAGGGAAATGAATCGGCGGGTAGAATTTAATTTAGTTACAGAACAATAAAACTTGATTTTTTCGATTTCAACTAGTAGTTATTCCTATTCAGCGGAAAATAATAGGAGGAATATAAGGGAATAACTATTTTTGTTTTTGAAGTTTCTAAGAGATACTTCATTTATTCAATACACAACAAAAACCGATGAAAGTAAATTCTTTTTTAGTTGCCATTCTAATGGCAATTTCGCCCTTTTTTGTAAGTGCTCAAGGTGATTATTGGCAAGGTGGCCTCTTTATTGGAGCAACTGCTTTTTCTGGAGATATCAATCCACAATCTACACCAGATGTTTCTGATATAAGCCTGGCTTTTGGAATTTCCGGTAAAGTGGATGTCGCACCCAAAATAGGCTTTAAAGGAAGCCTGAATTACGTCCAATTAGTCGGAGATGATTTTAATTATGAAGTTCGGCAGTCCAGAGGCTTTCGATTTAATACAACTATATTTGAACTGACAGGAGTTGCGGAATGGGAGCCCTTTGGTTCGGATCGCTATTATTCAGATGCAGGTGGAAACCTAGTCATGGATAGGATCATCTCTCCTTATGTGTATGCAGGTCTAGGGGTAGGTTTTGCCAATTTAGAGACTGATTTTTCTCGATATGAAGGGTCTAACCCTTTGATTGCACAAGGTATCTCAGCCGATCGTATGGAAGGATCAAACCAAGTTGCTTTTTTGGTACCGATCGGAGTAGGCGTCAAAGTGGACCTCACTAATAAAATTAGCGTTGCCTTAGATATAGGTGGGCGAATTTCTTTTTCTGATTATTTAGATGGAATTAGTCAATCAGCAAGTCCAGATAGAGATGATACCTATATTATTGGAGGTATTAATTTGCTATATCGTTTTTTTTATAAGTAATAATAGCGGCCAGGTTTAGCTCAATTGACTTGTTAATTGAGCTAAACCTACTGTAGCAGGTGCTTCTATAATTTTCAAATTAGTCAGTTGCCGGAGTTCGTAATTTATAGCAGGCTTTGGATCTACGTAAAATATATCAGCTTGATTGGGGGCGTAGGCGATAAGACCTGCGGCAGGGTAGACTTGCATCGAAGTACCTACTATAATCACAATGTTTGCATCTAGTAATAGTTGAGCGGCCCGTTCAATCATCGGGACAGCTTCTCCAAACCATACAATATGTGGCCGGAGTTGACTTCCCAATTCACAGGTATCTCCTAAGAGAATATCTTCTTGCCACTCATAAACCAAAGCTGGATTTTTAGTTGAACGAGCTTTCCGAAGTTCTCCATGTAGATGTAGAACTTTTTTACTACCAGCTCGCTCATGTAGGTCATCCACGTTTTGTGTAATGATCTGTACATCGTAGTTGTTTTCGAGCGCTGCCAGTGCCAAATGACCTTTATTTGGGTTTACTTCTTTTAATTGTGCTCTTCTTTGGTTGTAAAATTCAAGGACTAAGGATTTGTCTTTTCGCCAACATTGAGGAGAAGCGACCTCCATCACATCATGATTGTGCCATAGACCATTTTGATCACGAAAGGTTTTTATACCACTTTCTGCACTCATTCCAGCTCCAGATAAAACGATCACTTTTTCCATTGTTCTATATTTTTATAATAAGCTTCTACCTAAATTTTATTCCTCTAATTTGGAATATGCTGCGCCAATTTCTGAAATAATATCACCAGCATTCATAGCAATCGGATGTTGCTTTAAAGCCGCTAAATCTCCCGCTTTCCCATGCAACCAAACGCCTAATAAAGCAGCATGAATGGCTGGATAGCCTTGTGTCATCAACCCCGTAAGTATTCCAGTTAGTACATCACCACTTCCACCAGTGGCCATTCCGGGGTTTCCAGTAGAATTAAAATAAACAATACCCTCGGGGCTGGCAATTCGTGTGAATGCTCCTTTGAGAATGATAATGACTTCTAACTCAACAG
Organism: uncultured Saprospirales bacterium; assembly: GCA_964021975.1. Classification (GTDB taxonomy): domain Bacteria; phylum Bacteroidota; class Bacteroidia; order Chitinophagales; family Saprospiraceae; genus DATFKA01. Next base: position 7,380 of record CAXIDD010000137.1, read on the forward strand.
CCATTTGTTGTAAGCGTTGAATTTCGCTTTTACTATCTGTACTTTTACCAAAAAGTCTTCTAAATTCACCTGGGTGTGGCGTTAGAATACTGTTTTTAGGAAGCGTTTTTAACCGTTCTTTATTTCTGGCCAAAATGTTTAGCGCATCTGCATCAATTACGAGTGGCGTTGTGGTCTTTTCTATAAGTTGAAAAAGGGCTTTTTGCGTTTCAATAGCCTGTCCTAATCCCGGACCAATACCAATACCTTTATAAATATCCAATGCTGGGATTTGGCTAATGGCCTTCGGGTTGGGATCTGCCAGAACCATTGCTTCGGGAACGCTGATTTGTAGGATGTCATAACCCAAGTTTGGTACCTGGAGACTTAATAATCCAAGACCACTTCGCAATCCAGCCTTAGCAGCCAATTGAACCGCACCCATCATGCCATAGCTCCCAGCTATCAATAGGCCATGACCGTGGGTACCCTTATGATCAAAAGTCTTTCTTAATTGTAATATGCTCCTAACCAATTCAAGCCTGGAATAGCGATAAGCAGAAAGTTCTTGCTCAACAAATGCCGGATGCAAACCGATATCTACCAGGGTCCATTGACCAACAAATTCGCCATTCTCTGGTAGGAAATAGGCCAATTTAGGAACCTGGAAACCAACGGTTTGTTTAGCCATTATCGCCGGTCCATCTAGAATAGAGTCTGACGGTAAACCGGATGGAATATCAACGGACACGATGGTTTGAGCTCTTTCATTAATCCAAGCAATTAAACTTGCCCAGTACCCTTGAATCGGTCGATTCAAACCAGAGCCGAATATGGCATCAATAACTAAGCTGAGTGGAGGTAAATTCTGTAAATCATCCTGTGGATTCAAATGATAAACCTGGATAGTATCCTGTTGCGGAAGACGTGCTAGATTTATTTTAAAATCCGGACTGGTCTTATTTCCAATATTACAAATGATTACTTCAACGGTATATCCAGAAAAATGAAGTATTCTGGCAATGGCTAGACCATCTCCTCCGTTGTTACCTGGACCACAAAATATTTGTAGGCTTTGATCTGCTCGAGGATACCACAACTGGAATTGTTGGCAAAAGGCCATCGCAGCCATTTCCATCAAATCAATAGATGAGATTGGTTTTTTTTCAATTGTAAACTGATCCCAAGATCGAATTTGTGCGGCATTTAAGATTTGCATTTATTTGGCACTTTCTAAGAAAAAAAGTTAGATCATTTCTATCCTTCAAAAATAACCAAATCTTATTCAAACAGAGCGAGTTATGAAAATATTTAGATGAATTTCACCTTTCCAAGAGGAGTAAAATGACCGTTCGTCGATAAAAATATTCTGTTTGTCGATGAATTACGGTATTTTATATTTATATTGTAATTGTTAATGATTCGCATTAGAAAAACCTTGGATGATGAAAAACCTAATAGTAATTGCAATTTGTGCCTTTTGTTTAAGTTCTTGTGTCACGGTTGGAGAGACGGCATACGCTTCAAATTATAACAATCGGATTGGTACTAGCCAAAAAACAATGCCTTTAAAGACTAGAAAAATGGCAAGAGAATTTGCCCAGAGTACCCCGATTAATTCTAATCCCTCTTTTGTCTTTGAGGATCGTTCTAGTAGAGATTGGACCAGCCCACGCCAGCCTTGGAATCATTGGCCAAATAGATAAGTTCTTTTGAAAGCGTTTTAACACGTTTTAAAGAATAAATCAACATCATTCCGCTATTTTGATTATTTTAGAAGCTAAATTCAAATAGCTTCTTCGAACAACTATAAACAATCAAAATAGCGGTTATGAAACATGTCTTTAGTTTAATCTGCTTTTTTTTACTTGTCTTTAGCCCCACCATCTATGGGCAATATCAGTTTGATACTACCAGCGATCTTGCTTGTACTTCTGTCAAAAGTCAGGGACGTACTGGAACCTGTTGGAGTTTTACGACTATTTCTTATTTAGAATCTGAAATGCTACGCCAAGGAAAAGTAGCTGAAGATCTTTCCGAAATGTACGTTGTACGCTCCACTTATCTGGATAAAGCAAAAAACTATTTTCTGCGGCAAGGAAAAGCCAACTTTAGTCAAGGCAGTCTATCACACGATGTAATGAAAGCTTTTAGCAGAGATGGTATTGTGCCTGATGCTGTTTTTAGCGGATTAAAAGATGGAGCTAAGCGGCATGATCACAATCAACTGGAAAGAGAATTGAAGTCTTTCTTAGATAAAAAGATAGCCTCTAAAACACCAATGGTTAATTGGATTCCTGAGTTTACGGCTTTAATGGATGATTACTTAGGGGAGGCACCAACTGAATTTGGGGCAGATGATGGTACTTATACTCCCCAAACTTACGCCAAAACCTTGGGTATTAACCCTGATGATTATGTGACTTTGACCTCTTTTACCCACCACCCTTATTTTTCTTCCTTTATCTTAGAAATACCAGATAACTACTCTAATGGATTGTATTACAATCTACCTTTGAAGGATTTGGAAAGTATCCTTATCGATGCCCTTGAGAGTGGGCATACGGTAGCTTGGGATGGTGACGTAAGTGAGCCGACCTTTAGTTCTGCCAAAGGATTAGCTGTTCTGCCAGAAGATCCATCTGCTGATTGGACAGGAGCACCGGTAAAGGAAATCTCCGTAAACGCTGATAATCGCCAAAAAGCATTTGAAGACTATACAACTACCGATGATCACCTGATGCATTTAGTCGGCTTATCAAAAGATCAAGCTGGAAATACCTACATTAAAGTGAAAAATTCTTGGGGAGCAGTAGGACCTTATAATGGTTTCCTTTACATGTCTCTACCTTATTACAAAATGAAAACGGTCGGTATCCTAGTCCATAAAGATGTAATTCCAGAGGAAATAAAGCAGCAGTTGGGGTTAAACTAAGAAGCTATTTGAATTTGGCTATTGAGAATCATCAATAATAAAATCATACTGCTAAACTTGTCTACTGCAGGTAGATTCAAATAGCTTCTAAAA
>CAXIDD010000138.1:0-10337 GCA_964021975.1 uncultured Saprospirales bacterium
TTACCTTTTTGCGTTTCGGTAGTTACCTTTACTTCTTGAGGAATCATAAATACAATAGGGTGAGAGTAACCTAGTGTTAGCTCTAATAATTGTCCTGTATTAGATGCACGATAACCTACACCAACTAATTCTAATTCTTTTACGTAACCATTGGTTACATATTCTACCATATTGAAGATTAAAGAACGATATAGACCATGCATAGCACGGTGGCGTTGTTGGTCAGTTGGTCTTTCAACAGTTAGTTCTCCATCTTCTGTCTTAACAGACAAATCTGGATCAATCTGTTGAGTCAACGTACCTTTAGATCCCTTGACGGTTACTAAATTTCCTTTACTTACACTAATCTCCACACCTTTAGGAAGCGAAATTGGAGCTTTACCAATCCTTGACATGATATTTGATTTTTGTAACCGTTAAATTAATAAACATAGCAAAGCAACTCTCCTCCAACGTTCATTTCTTTGGCTTTTTTGCCAGTCATAACGCCTTGAGAAGTAGAAACTATTGCAATACCTAAGCCATTGATAATTCTAGGAATTTCATTAGCTTTTGCGTATTTACGCAAACCAGGTTTAGAGATCCGTCCCAACTCCCGGATAACCGGTTTCTTAGTGGATGGATTGTATTTTAAAGCAATCTTGATAAAGCCTTGATTTCCTTTACCACCATCTTCAAACTTGTATTTGAAGATAAAACCCTGCTCATAGAGGATTTCGGTAATTGCTTTCTTAAGACCGGATGCAGGGATTTCAACGATACGATGTCCTGCCATTTGTGCATTCCGGATTCTTGTCAGATAATCCGCTATAGGATCTGTTACTGCCATTTTTCTATGCTTGCGTCGATCGGTTTTCTGAGAAAATACTCTAGAACCTTATCAACTGTTAATAAATTACCAACTAGCTTTTGTTATTCCTGGGATTTTCCCATTTAAAGCCATTTCACGAAACTTAACCCGGCAAATTCCGAATTGACGCATGTATCCCTTAGGACGGCCGGTCAATTGGCAACGGTTATGTTGGCGAATAGGATTTGAATTACGAGGGAGTTTATCTAATTCTTCCCAGCGCCCTTCTTCTTTCAACTGCTTACGCAAATCTGCGTATTTAGCAGCTAAACGCTCTCTTTTCCGCTCACGGGCAATTACTGATTTTCTAGCCATGATCTATTTAGTTATTCTGATTTTTAAATGGAAGACCTAAAGCTTTTAGTAATGCCAAAGCTTCAGCGTCTGTTTTAGCTGTGGTAACGAAAGTAATATCCATACCAGTGATTTGAGACACTTTATCCAAATTGATTTCTGGAAAAATAATGTGTTCTTTAATCCCCATGGAATAATTACCCCGGCCATCAAAGCTGCGGTCATTGATACCTCTGAAATCTCTTACCCTTGGAAGAGCAGCGAAGATCAGACGCTCTAAAAATTCAAACATTTGGTTGTGACGCAAGGTAACGCGTGCCCCAATGGTCATCCCTTCTCTTAATTTGAAGTTAGACACTGATTTTTTAGCTTTAGTAGGAACAGCTTTTTGTCCAGCGATCAAAGTCAGCTCTTTCAAAGCGTTTTCTGCTAATTTCTTATCTTGAGTAGCACCACCAACACCTTGGTTAATGCAAATCTTCTGTAGACGAGGAACCTCCATAATGGAGCTGTACTGAAACTGCTCCATTAGAGCAGGAACGACTTCCTCGGTGTACTTGGTCCGTAATTTTGGAATGTAACTCATCACTTAATAATTTCTCCTGATTTTTTAGAAAAACGAACCAATTTCCCATTGTCGTCACGTTTGCGTCCAACGCGGGTTGGTTCCCCTGTTTTAGGATCTACCAGCATTACATTAGAAATGTGAATAGGTGCTGGTACTTCCTGAATACCGCCTTCGCGGTCTTGTGTAGGTTTCAAGTGTTTTTTAACAATATTCACTTGATCTACAATCACTCTGCTCTTGGCAGGGAATACTTCCAGAATTTCTCTGGGCGTATCCAAATCTTTATATGCTCCTGCGGTAACGACTACTTGATCTCCTTTTTTAATTTTGAGTTTAGTTGTCTTGTGCGCTGTTGCATTCTTATTTTTATTTGCCATTTTTCTATGATTAACGTTGCTCCATTAGGGAGAAACCGATAATGATCAATTAAAGTACTTCTGGTGCTAGAGATACAATACGCATGTAGTCTCTATCCCGTAATTCGCGGGCTACTGGTCCAAAGATACGAGTACCTCTTGGCTCGTCTGCAGCGTTCAATAGAACACAAGCATTATCATCAAAACGGATATAAGTACCGTCTTTACGACGAATCTCTTTTTTGGTACGGACAATTACAGCCTTAGAGACAGTACCTTTCTTAATACCACCTGGTGAAGTATCTTTTACTGTAACGACGATGGTGTCACCGATAGAGGCATATCTACGCTTAGAACCTCCTAATACACGGATACACAGTACCTGTTTCGCCCCACTGTTGTCTGCAACTCTTAATCTACTTTCTTGTTGAATCATGACGACGCATATTTTAAATTCTCAATAATAATCGAGAACAGATAAACCAAAGATTATTTTGCTCTCTCGACAATTTCTACTAAAGTAAAACGCTTCCTTTTACTCAAAGGGCGTGTTTCTTCAATACGAACTAAATCGCCTGGGTTGCAATCATTGTTTTCGTCATGCGCCATGAACTTCTTAGACTTATTTACGTATTTACCGTAAATCGGGTGACGCAATTTACGTTCAACAAGTACTGTAATTGACTTGTCCATACTATTGCTAATCACTCTGCCGACTCGTGACTTTCTGTGAGCAACCTTTTCTGTTTCTTGATTGGTCTGGTTATTATTATCAGCCATTTTCTTAAAATTTAAAGATGAGCGATCGCATTAATAAATGCGGCCTCCCCAATCCATCAAATTATTTGTTTTTTCTTTCTCTTCTTCTTCTGGAGCGTTTCTTCGAACGATCAGCCAGATCTTCAGTACTCATCTCTGCAACTTCCCGACGACGGACTTCCGTCTTTAAGCGGGCGATGTCTCTACGTACTTCGCGTAGAGTTAGTGGGTTATCAAGACCCTTGATCGCATGATCGAACTTAAGTCTCTGGAACTGGGCCTCTGTTTGGGCCAGCTCAGAAGCCAGATCTTCCGATGTGTAGTCTTGAAGCTCAAGAAATTTCTTTGATGCCATCACAAAACAATTAAAATCTATAGTTATTTAATATCCAAAATAGATTGATCTGCCTGAGGCGGATAATGTCTATTTTTTCTTTTTTAGCCTTCGTAATCCGGACGTACCACGAACTTGCAAAGCACAGGTAATTTCTGTGCAGCCAAGCGAAGTGCTTCTGCAGCAACCTCTTGGGATACCCCATCAATTTCAAATAACATACGGCCTGGCTTAATAGGAGCAACCCAATGGTCTAGAGCACCCTTACCTTTACCCATCCGTACCTCTTGTGGCTTTTTGGTAATCGGTTTGTCTGGAAAAATTCTAATCCAAACCTTACCTTCCCTTTTCATATAACGAGTCATCGCAATACGAGCGGACTCTATTTGCCGGTTGGTAAGTCTTCCTGCGGTTACCGCCTTCAGACCGAAGCTCCCAAACGACACCTTCGTACCTCTTTGCGCTAAGCCATTGTAGCGCAATTTATGCTGCTTCCGGTATTTTGTTCTTTTAGGTTGTAACATTGGTTACGTATTTTGGCAAATTTCAATATAATATGCTATACTTAGCCCGTCTTTTTTTCAAAAGCTCGGCAAAGGTAAAGCATTTTTTCTATAAAATCTAGCGTCTTCTCTGATTTCTTCTTCTTCCACCACCACGATTGCGGTCGCCGCCTCTATTTCCGCTATTATTGTCTTTTTTCTGCACACCTACGTGTGGAGACAAATCACGCTTTCCAAGTACTTCTCCTTTACAGATCCACACTTTGATTCCGATGATTCCATAAACAGTTTGCGCTTCATGCAGTGCATAATCGATGTCTGCCCGGAAAGTATGCAAAGGTGTTCTACCTTCTTTGAATTCTTCAGAACGTGCCATTTCCGCACCATTCAAACGACCAGCTACTCTAATCTTGATGCCTTCTGCTCCGGCACGCATAGTAGATTGGATAGCCATTTTAGAAGCTCTACGGTAGTTGATCCTTGCTTCTAATTGCTTAGCAACTGATTCTGCAACGATATTAGCATCCAATTCTGGTTTGCGGATCTCAACAATGTTGATTTGTACATCCTTTCCAGTTAATTTCTTCAGCTCTTCCCGTACGCGATCAACTTCCTGACCACCTTTACCGATAATGATACCTGGACGAGAGGTATGAATAGTTACGGTAATTCTTTTTAAGGTACGTTCGATAATGATTCTGGCAATACCGCCTTTGGTAATACGTGCGTTTAGGTAGTTGCGAATTTTTTCATCTTCTACAACTTTCTCAGCATAGTTTTTACCTCCGAACCAGTTGGAGTCCCAACCGCGGATGATGCCTAACCGATTACCTATTGGATTTGTCTTCTGCCCCATGTTATGGTAATTATTAAGTTTATTCTTCTTCTGTTAAATCCCCCTCGTCTTCGTCATTTAGCGTTACGCTATTTTCAACAACGATAGTGACGTGGTTCGAATGTTTACGAATCCGGTGTGCACGACCATGTGGTGCTGGACGGAAACGCTTCAACATTGGCCCTTGATCGACGAAGGCAGTTTTGATATACAGCTCATAGTCGTCTGCATTCTGAGCACCTCCTAATTTATCTTCCCAATTTGCAATGGCAGATAAAACCAATTTTTCCAACCAAACGGCGGCTTCCTTTTTTGTAAAGCGCAAAATGCTCAGCGCTTCATCTACATCTTTGCCGCGAATGTTATCAACGACCAAACGCATTTTGCGTGCGGACATTTGCACATTTTTTAGCTTAGCTACTGCTTCCATTTTTTTATCATATAGTATGGCTGCTACACGTACTGCCCGTCAAGACTAAGTTTGTGCTGCGCCAACACGATTCAACAATTAATTTTACTAACGATTACCGGTGTGACCTTTGTAGCTTCTAGTTGGAGAAAACTCTCCTAACTTATGACCTACCATGTTTTCTGTAACGAATACAGGCACAAAAGTACGGCCATTGTGTACAGCGATCGTCTCACCTACCATATCAGGAATAATCATAGAAGAGCGAGACCACGTTTTGATGACCGTTTTCTTCTTTGTTTCCTTAGCTTTTTCAAGTTTCTTCAACAACTTGTAATAAACGTAAGGTCCTTTTTTAAGAGATCTTGCCATTGTTGACTATTTTCTGTGCCGAACTAGGCCGGCACTATTGATTAATTGATTATTTTGTCTTGCGCTTAGTAATAATAAGCTTAGTAGAATACTTCTTATTATTTCTAGTTTTCTGACCTTTAGCCATGATTCCAGTACGAGAACGTGGGTGCCCACCAGAGGCCCGACCTTCACCACCACCCATTGGGTGATCTACTGGGTTCATTGCAACACCTCTTACACGAGGACGACGGCCAATCCAGCGTCTTCTACCTGCTTTACCGTATACTTCAAGACCATGATCTGGGTTAGAAGTTGTACCGATGGTTGCTTTACAAGTAATCAGAATACGACGAACCTCACCTGAAGGCAACTTGACGATTGCATATTTTCCTTCACGGCTGGTCAATACGCCATAGGTACCGGCGCTTCTAGCTAAAGCAGCACCTTTACCAGGTGTCATTTCGATAGCGTGAATATTTGATCCCAAAGGAATTTCATCCAAGTAAAGTGCGTTACCTGTGGTTGGAGCTGATCCTCTACCAGCAACAATAACGTCGCCTACTTTTAGGCCATCAGGTGCAATGATATAGCGCTTTTCACCATCTGTATATTCAACTAAAGCGATGAATGCTGTACGGTTCGGATCGTATTCGATCGATTGAACGGTTGCATTAACTCCCTCTTTGTTTCGATTAAAATCGATGATACGGTAGCGGCGTTTGTGACCACCACCACGGTTACGCATAGTCATTTTACCAGAGTTATTACGGCCACCAGTTCTTTTGATTGGTGCCAGTAAGCTTTTTTCTGGTTTACTCGTAGTAATCTCCGTAAAGGCATTTCCCTGACGGAAACGCGTACCTGGAGAAACCGGTTTGTATTTTTTAATTGCCATTGTATGGATCGTTTTTGTTCATCGCTCACTAGACTTTTCCATACTATTGTCTAGGGCACGAACTATTAAAAATTATAATTATAAATCGCCAAAGAAATCGATCTCCTCTCCGTAAGTTCAGGTAACGATTGCTTTTTTGACGTGTCCTTTCCGGCCTTTAAACATTCCTGCTTTGGTGGAACGGACAACCAGTTTACCTGGCATTATTGCAGTGTTGACTTTTTCAACGCTTACGTTGTACATGTCTTCAACTGCGTTTTTAATTTCTACTTTATTTGCGCGCTTATCTACAATAAAGCTGTATTTGTTTTGATCATCAGACAAGCCTTCCGACTTTTCGGTAATAAGCGGCTTGATTAAAATATATTTTTTAGACATTGCTTAGTTGTTTTAGCAGATTCTAAAATCAGCACGATTATCCGAGAGACTCGGTTATTTTACCAACAGCTCCTTCTGAAATCAGAACTTTATCAGCGTGCAAAATATCATAAGTACATACTTCGTCAGCACGTAGAACGCGCGCTTTGCGCAAGTTACGAGCAGACAAGCAAACTGCTTTCTCATAATCAGAGGTAATCAGTAAGCTTTTCTGAGTCGTTGCTTCAAAAGCGTTTAGCAAATCAAGGTAAGCTTTTGTCTTAGGCCCCTCGAAAGAGAAGTCTTCGATTATACTTAATGCACCTTCTGCTACTTTTCCGCTTAATGCAGATTTACGAGCTAATTGCTTTACTTTTTTATTGATTCGAGAGTTGTAAGCACGTGGACGAGGTCCAAATACGCGGCCACCACCTCTAAACAAAGGGTTTTTGATATCACCAGCACGTGCGGTACCGGTACCCTTTTGTCTTTTAATTTTCTTAGTAGAACCTGCTACTTCTCCTCTTTCTTTAGCTTTGTGTGTTCCTTGGCGCTGATTAGCCAGGTAATGCTTGACAGCCAAGTAGACCACATGCTCGTTGGGCTCAATACCGAAGACATCATCTGATAAATCTACTGATCTACCGGTGCTTGCTCCCTGAATATTTAATACTTCCTGTTTCATTTTTTGCTTTTTTTAAAGGCGTGCAAACTTGACTTATTTCTTCTTTAAGATTACAAAGGAGCCTTTGTGGCCTGGGATTGCACCCTTAACCAACATAATATTTTGCTCCGGAAACATCTTAACCACCTGCAGGTTTTTGATATGTACGTTTTTGCCACCTGTACGGCCGGCCATGCGCATACCCTTAAATACCCGTGCAGGATAAGAGGCAGCACCAATCGAACCTGGTGCACGTTGACGGTTGTGCTGTCCGTGAGTGGCATCATTCACACCACGGAAGTTATGTCTTTTAACTACACCTTGGAAACCTTTTCCTTTGGAAGTACCAGTAGCGGTAATCAACTCACCTTCATCAAAGACTTCATCTACTTTGATGACATCTCCGAGTGCTTTTTCGACAATATCAAAGTCTCTGAACTCCACAACTTTACGTTTGGGTCCGGTACCTGCTTTGTCGAAGTGACCTTGAAGTGCTTGTGAGGTATTTTTTGTTTTGGCATCGCCATAGCCCACTTGAATTGCAGTGTAACCATCCGTTTCATCGTTCTTTACTTGAGTAACGACACAAGGACCTACCTCTACAACTGTACAAGCTATATTTCGACCAGCTTCATCATATATGCTGGTCATTCCTACTTTTTTACCAATCAATCCGTTCATTAGACCAATATTTTATAAGACATAAATTCGATCTAGAAAACAAATTGCTTTCTAGATGGGAATTATACATCCTTGATCAATTAATGTAATCCACCTATAAAATGGATCGCAAAATAATGGTTACGTCAATTTAACCTGAATATCTACACCACTCGGCAGTTCTAGCTTAGACAGAGCATCTACTGTTTTTTGGGTTGGCGTGTAGATTTCGATGAGGCGCTTATGGGTACGCAATTGGAACTGCTCACGAGATTTCTTATTGACGTGCGGTGAACGCAAGACGGTAAAAATCTTTTTTTCTGTGGGCAGCGGAATCGGACCTGTTACTACAGCACCACTATTTCGAACCGTTTTAACAATCTTCTCCGTTGACTTGTCCACTAAATTATGGTCATAAGAACGAAGTTTAATCCTAATCTTCTGATTCATGCCTGATCAAAATTTTCAAAGTTATTGGAAAGCTGCCCGACTCGTTCATCGGGCAACTATATAAATTTTCTGTTTTACTACAATGTAATTAGGCTTCTCCTTTTGCTTTTTCAATCACTTCTTTAGAGATTCCTTCTGGAGCCACTGCATAGTGAGAGAATTGCATTGAGGAGCTTGCACGTCCTGATGTAATCGTACGCAACTGAGTCACATAACCAAACATCTGAGATAAAGGTACATCTGCTTTAATAGATACTGCTCCACCTGGACGAGGTTCTTGACCTTTCGGTAAACCACGACGACGGTTTAAATCCCCAACTACAGGTCCTACATATTCCTCTGGAGTAATAATTTCCAGATCCATGATAGGTTCCATAATTTTAGGATTCGTCTTTGGAGCAGCGGCTTTGAATCCTTCTTTAGCACACAATTCAAAAGCGATTGGCTTTGAATCCACGGCGTGCATAGAACCATCAAAAACACGTACTTTCATACTGTCAATATTGTATCCAGCTAGGATACCATTATCCATTGAGGATAAGAAACCATCTTTAATTGGCTTCATGTAATTTTTATCGATAGAGCCACCCACGATTCCCCAGATAAACTGAAGACGCTCTTTACCGTTCTTAAACTCTTCGCTTTCCAAGAATTCCTCATCAGCAGGGCCGATTTCAAATTGCATATCTGCGAATAGACCAGAACCACCTGATTGCTTTTTCAAACGCTCGCGGTGTGTAAAAGACTGAGTTAATGACTCTTTATAGTTTACTTGAGGCTCTCCTTGGTTACATTCTACGCCAAATTCTCTTCTAAGGCGATCAACGATAATATCCAAGTGTAACTCTCCCATTCCGCTAATTACGGTCTGGTTTGTATCTTCATCATAACGTACCCGGAAAGTTGGATCCTCCTCAGCTAATTTAGATAAGCCGATGCCCAATTTATCCATGTCCTTTTGTGATTTAGGCTCAATTGCAATCCCGATTACTGGATCAGGGAAAGTCATTGATTCCAAAACAATAGGATGATCTTGGTCACAAAGTGTATCTCCTGTACGCAGATCTTTAAAACCTACACCAGCAGCAATATCTCCTGCTTCTACTCGCTTAATTGCATTCTGCTTATTAGAGTGCATCTGAAATAAACGAGAGATTCTTTCTTTCTTACCTGTACGGGTATTCAAGATGTAAGAACCAGCGTCCAAAGCACCAGAATAAGTGCGGAAGAAAACCAAGCGACCAACGAATGGATCAGTAGCGATCTTGAACGCCAAGGCAGCAAATGGCTCATCTACAGATGGTTTACGAAATTCTGGTTCATCCGTGTCTGGGTTGATTCCTTCAACGGCTTCAACATCAAGAGGAGAAGGCAAAAATTCACAAACAGCATCTAATACAGCTTGTACACCTTTATTTTTGAAAGCAGTCCCACAATAGATAGGCATGATACTCATATCACACACGGCCATACGGATTGCTTTACGCATATCTTCAACAGAGATAGAATCAGGATCTTCAAAGAATTTCTCTAATAAAGTATCATCGTATTCAGCAACTGCTTCCAGTAGCGCTTCTCTACGTTCCAATACCGTCTCTTTCAATTCTTCAGGAATAGGCACAACTTCATAAGTCATTCCCATATCATCTTCATTCCAGATGATGGCCTGATTCATAATTAAATCAACTACCCCTTTGAAGGTTTCTTCATTACCAATTGGAACTTGCATTGCGATAGCATTCGCGCCCAATTTAGCTTTAATATCTTCAACTACAGTGAAGTAATCTGCACCAGAACGGTCCATTTTATTAACAAACCCGATACGTGGCACTTTATATCTGTCCATCTGACGGAAAACCGTCTCAGACTGAGGTTCAACCCCAGATACAGCACAATACAAAGCAACTACACCATCTAGGATACGTAAAGAACGCTCCACCTCAACGGTAAAATCAACGTGTCCTGGAGTATCAATAATATTAATAGCGTATTCCTGATCTTTCCAGTCCCAGGAAGTCTTAGTTGCTGCAGAGGTAATAGTAATACCAC
>CAXIDD010000139.1:0-10326 GCA_964021975.1 uncultured Saprospirales bacterium
AAAATACTTTTGTTCTAAGCGATAAACTTCCTTATTCCCTTTCCAAAAAGCTAAATGACCAATGTATAATTTCAGGCGATCAATTTGTATACTATCCGCTATGGATGCACAATAATACTTGACTCCTAGCTCCAAAGTTTGATCTTGAACTGTAAAATCAAATTGTAGGCTCTTTTGTTGGGCATTTAAATTTGCAGTCAAATAGAGGCAGCTAATGCTGAGTAGAATATAGTTTAGGTAGAATTTCAAAGTTACATTTTAGTTGTTAGACGATTGAAAATCTTAATTTCTTCCCAAGAAGTCTTATTTTTTTAAATAATCCGTTCAAAATCAACCTTTTTTTGCGGTAGCTTAGGTGAGGACAAATTCATTCGTAGAAGTTACTTGAACAATTAAGGTCAAATTGCTTCTTTAAGAAGAGCAAGAGTTCGATACCTTCAAAAGGTAAATTAATTAATGTACGATTCCTTAAAAAAGTGTAATTTTGTGCCTCATTTCCGCAAAGCGGTATCATCAAGTAATGTTTAGCGAATGATTACGGTCAACAATCTGGCACTCCAATACGGGAAACGCGTTTTATTTAATGAAGTCAACATCAAATTCAACCATGGTAATTGCTATGGTGTAATTGGTGCCAATGGTGCTGGAAAATCAACTTTCCTTAAAATTCTATCGGGAGAAATCTCCCCTAACAGTGGCCACGTATCCATTGAGCCGGGCAAGCGCATGGCTGTACTTTCTCAAAACCACTTTGCTTTTGAAGAATACGCCGTATTGGATACCGTCATCATGGGACATAAAGAAATGTACCAGATCCAGCAAGAAAAGGATGCCATTTATATGAATCCTGAGGCCACCGAAGAAGAAGGTATGCGGGCCGCAGAATTGGAGAACAAATTTGGTGAAATGGGGGGCTGGAATGCGCAAAGTGATGCAGCCGAGCTACTGAGTAATATGGGTATTAGTGAAGATTTGCATTACCTTCAAATGTCTGATTTAAATGGCTCGCAGAAAGTAAAAGTATTGTTGGCACAGGCTTTATTTGGCAATCCAGATATGCTAATCCTCGATGAGCCTACCAATGATTTGGATGCCAATACCATCACCTGGTTATCCAATTTCTTAGCAGACTTTAAAAATATGGTGATTGTGGTCTCGCACGATCGCTATTTCTTAGATATGGTTTGTACACACATTGCGGATATCGATTTTCAAAAAATTAATATCTATACGGGTAACTATACCTTCTGGTACGAAAGTAGCAAGTTGAAGTCTGAGCAAGTTGCCAATAAAAACAAAAAGCTAGAAGTCAAGCGTAAAGAGATGCTAGAATTCATTCAGCGATTCTCTGCGAATGCCTCTAAATCTAAACAAGCGACTTCACGTAAAAAAGCATTAGAGAAACTGAACTTGGAGGAAATTAAGCCTTCCAGCAGGCGCTATCCGTATATTCACTTTGCTCCAGAACGTCAACCAGGGAATCAAATCTTGCAAGTCACCAAATTGAGTAAAAAAGACGATGCAGGTAAGTACTTATTTAAGAACGTTTCCTTTACAATGAATCAGGGAGAGAAAATTGCGCTCCTGAGCGATGATAGTGCTGCTTTAACTGCTTTCTATGAAGTTCTTTCAGGTAAAATTGATCCTGATAGTGGAGAGATAGAATATGGACAAACCATTAAGTCTGCTTATGTTCCTAATGAAAATCAAGCCTATTTTTCTGGTAATCAGGATTTAGATTTGATGGACTGGTTGCGCCAATATTCAGAGAATAAGGATGAGCAGTTTGTCCGTAGTTTCCTCGGGCGGATGCTATTTTCTGGGGAGGAAGTCTATAAAAAATCCAGTGTACTTTCTGGAGGAGAAAAGGTTCGTTGTATGATGGCAAAGACTATGCTTCACCATCCGAATTTTTTATTACTTGATGAGCCAACCAATCACTTAGACCTTGAATCTATTACGGCCTTGAATGAAGCGATGGTCAACTTTAAAGGAAATATGATTTTTAGCTCTCATGATCACCAATTAACGCAAACGGCTGCCAACCGAATCATCGAACTGACGCCCAATGGCATTATTGATAGCCTAATGTCTTTTGATGAATATCTTGCTGCGGAGAATATTCAAGCACAACGGATGGCTTTAGTTTAATGTAACCTCAGAGCGCATTTTGCGCTTAATTTCTATTTTGATCTAAATAACTATCGTATATTTTTACCAGACTACTCTCTGACTCCATAACATCAGCGAGTAGTATGGCCGTTTTCTCTTTGGCCTGATACGTACTATTATACATTTCGGTATTAATAAAGTCTGCCAAGCGATCAAATTTTTCATTAATCAAGATTTTACCGTCCTTAATTTCAGCCATAATAGAAATCAGCTCGTAATCAATTAAGTCTCCTCGATCACTGGTGAAAAATTCCATAGCAATATCTTTCATCGTTGGCGCATCTAGTCCTTCTGTTTTATAGAATATTTCTATTAAGGAAACAGAGTCTATCTCAAGGTAATACTCCAAAGAATCCATAACGACTTGTTGACTATCTAATACACTTAGCACACTTGCTCTACTGCCAACTACATCTTGCTCAATGGCGTTAAGCGCTTTTTTTAGGTACTTTTTCTCATCATAGCTCTCTTTCCAACCATTGATTAATAATCCAATTAAGACACCTAGAATTATTGGAATCATTTGGGTAATCAATCCTTTTATTTTAGTCAACATATCCACTTTAGTTTCACTCTTAACCAAAGTAGAAATTAACTTGTTCAGACTTATTTAAATTTTCAAGGGATTATTATTCAATTTTCTTCACCAAATTGCCTTCCAAAAAACCATCATAGAGCATTACGCCAGACACCTCATTGGTGACATCTCTCACAAAACGCATGGAGGCGTCACTATCCACTAGAAAAAACTGATCCGCTGCCTGTGGGATAATTGGACTTTTTTGTCCAAACATAATGACGTAAAGGCTATCCTCTGAATTAGTTACTTCAAAGGTAAAAGAAGGGTTGATTTCATAAATCCCTGTATAATCGGGCAGTAGGTTTTTATTCACGTCGATCGGTTCTCTTAATAGAGGCAATTCAAAGGCTTGATTATTCAAAATAGCCGTGATACCTTTCACCATTTCCTCCGCAACTGGATGCCGATAATTACTTAATACAATGATAGTTTGCCCAGCTTTATTTTTGGAGACACAATAACTAAATCCGTCGTTGGCCAAAAAACCAAAGGTATAGGCTTCAGGCACCGATTGTAAAATTTTCCAAACGTCTTTTGCAGTAGCTTTGATTCCTCTACTACTAAACATTTCTACTAGTTGATAAGAAACTACTCGTTCTCGTTCCAAACCTTGTCCTCTCTTGTTATTAAAGCCACTGTAACCTTGCGCAAGACGGGCATTGGATTGATTGTAAAAAGTATGTTCTAGATCATAGCTTTCTAAATATTTTTGTATAGCTTCCTCAAAGCTTAATTTACTGACCTTTTCAATAAGGCAACCTAAGAGATGATAACCGATATTACTGGCTTCGGTATTGCTTGAATCTAAATCGATACGATTAACTTGTTGAATAATCGAAGTATTGGCTTCACTTGGTCGCTCTTTGGGCAAGCCTGCTTGATGCTGCAACACCTGACCAATAGTAAAATTGGGTTGAAGCTTCTCCAGGTAATCTGACAATTTATCTGTTAAATTAATGGAGCCTTCCTTTGCTAGTTCTTGTATAATTTGTGCCGTGAAATAATGTGATACCTCCCCTATTTTGAAAGCAGTTGTTGATGAAAATGCTTGTTGGGCTTCATAATCAGCCATTCCAAAATTCTTATGATATAGTAAGGTGTCTTGTTGAGCAACTAAGATGGCACCACTGAATCGATTGGCCTCCCAGTAACGTTGGCCCAGACTGTCTAATAAATGTTCTTGATATTTAAAATCAGAGAAAGGAATTTGTCGTTTTTCACAACAGGCAAGAAGCGTAGTTAAAGAAAATAGGTAGAGATAGTTTTTCATAAATAGCATCTTTAATGGAGTCTAATCGTCTCCATTAAAGATGCTATAAAAAGCAAGCTTGGTGGTTCGTGTAGCGTCAAAATTAATTTACACCAAGCATACATAGCATCATTTCTTATATTTATCTGAGTTTACTTTTACCAAAAGGAAAGCAACGCCGGCTATTATGGTCACAAAGAATAGAGCGAATTCTAAATCTTTAATGGCCAAATAATTGGCAATAATTTGGCCCATAATCAGCAGTAATCCCATGCCAAGCATGGCCTGCCAAAAAACGGTAGCGATGCCTTCTATATCATATTTTTCCTGCTCTTGGGCAGACATTGTATTGTAGCCTGCAATCAAAAAATATAGTTTCCCGTACTTAATTGATGCGCCTAGAAGTATAAAAAGAATTGCCGTACCAATCATTACCATAGCATAAAATTTAAGATTAAATAATTAAGTGAAGCGTTTCTAAGAAGCTATTTGAATCTACCTGCAGTAGACAGGTTTGGCTATTGAGCATTGTTAAATTCAAATAGCTTCTAAATATACGGCTTTCACATTAGAGTTTATGCGAGTTAATTTTGTTTAGAAAATTAACTCGCATAAACTTTATTAGTCAACTATTAATTTCAAAGTTGAAGCTTCTGATCGGATAATATACATCCCAGAAGGCCATCCAGAAGTATTGATCCAAACGTTATTGCTGATTGTATTTTGATAAAAAACAGCACCGTTCAAATTATAGATGGTTACCAATTTGTCCTTATAGTTATTGTTTGAAACTTCTAAAAAGAAACTTCCGTTTGCAGGGTTTGGATAAACACTCAAAACGTTTTCTTCGCTTAAAGGGGCATCTACACTTGTGGTTATGGTATTCTCAGCATTAAAAGTTGCATTCATGGTCGCAAATGGTCCAGTTCCGTTTGGGATACGTCCATAGGAAATATCCGTTGTTTGCTCCTCATAAGTTACTTGATCGACTATTGAGGTATCTATCGCATGAAGTAGAGTAAGTGTTTCTCCAGAGGCCGACAATTTAAAATTCGCATGAAGGCCAGCCTGATCTTCGTCATCATCTGCCCATATGATCAAGTAGCCGTTTGCTTCTATCTGCGTTCCTGCGGGAAAACTCCACTGCGTTAAGTCTTCTTGGTCATCAGTAAGAAAATAACCACTCAAATCAATGCTGGAGGAGCTGTTATTGTACAATTCAATCCAATCCTCAAACTCTCCATCTTGGTCTGCAACAGTAGTATCATTAGAGGCCATAAATTCGTTGATCACTAAGTCTCCTGCGGTTGGAGAGGCTGTTGCGGTTATCGTATAATATTCATGTGCTGCTCTTTGTGGAGAGAACTTACCGGCATTATCATTTTCTGCGTAAATATAATATTGAACAAACAAGTCCTTGATTTCTAGGTCAAGTCCATAAATTCCATCATTTGCAGCACCGTCATTGTGTGCACCATCATCATACATTTGTATTTTTGTAAATGGAGCTGTTGCTTCACTTCTATAGCCTAGAAAGACAGTATTTCCATCTTCAATCATAGCGGAAATACTGATGGTTTCGTTGAGTATAGGACTGGAGTTTGACAAAGTAGGTTCAGATATTGTAGGCTCTGTCTGTGTGAAATCAGTAAGCCCTAAAAGGTAATCCGTTCTAGCATCCATCAAATTGGCAATACCAGGGAAGGTTGCTCCTCTTGGGCCTCCTCCTCCAGGTCCGCCACTTGATATATCCGTAGATAAGTTATCCAGGAAATTATCATACGTATAAAACTTATTAGGGTCTGCCTGGACAGCAGAGGCAATCAAAGTCTGCAAGGTCTGAGCTTTTGTATAGTAAGAATCATCGCTGAAGTTTTCTAATAATAAGGTCTTACAATGTGCGAGATACATTCGCTTATACATAGGTACATTTAAGAGTTGTTGAACCAGCGGGAAATCACTATCATTTTCATGAAGCAAAGGTGTCATCTGCTGTTTTGAAGTAGTAGTATTGAGGTTGATGGTTCCAGTCTGAGAAAATACACCGAATGACTCATTTAAATCCCAAACAATAGGCATAAATTGGCCGAAATCACTTCGATATAAATAGTAATTTTGAGAGAAAGTACCAATGTAGCTATCTAAATTAACGATAACATTATCAAAAGCTAGCATCCATAAAGCCCGATCTACATCTAATATTTTTTCGATTTCACTAGTATGATTGGCCAGTGTATCACAAAGATCAATCAATTCTTGCCAGCCAGCATCTGACTTCAATTCATAAGCATCAAAATAGGCAGTGCTGTCCTGGCCTAAATATACTAGATTAGGAAAGTCATTGGATTGTGGCGAGGCTCCATCTGGAGGAGAGCACTTAAAACGTGTATTATTTTTAGATCCAAATCGGCTGTTCATAAATTTTTTCGAAATAGACTCTATGTTTGAATAAAGACCTATTGCCTCACCATTGACAGAAAGGTTGGCATAGTTAGCGAGTGGAGCATCCATATATTGTCGTAATATTTGGAACGCAAGAACATCTCTAAGAAAGGAAGGATCTTTAGTTCCGTTCGCCAACTTGATGTCTGTATAGCCATCATATTCTTGGTCTTTATAGGTATCTAATTCGATGTGCCAGGGGTTCTTAATCTGATTAGCGTTATACGAGCTATTGCCTTTGTACTTTACACCGACACTATCAAATTTGACGCCATTGATAGTCACACTTTTAGCCATGATATAGCCTCCTGCCCCAGCGTATTCAATATCTAAAAGTTGATCCCAATTGCTTTCCGCAAATTCAACATCTATGCTTTGAATGGATTCAGGATCATACAATGATTGAGCATAAGATAGTGCGCTTGAAAGTAAAAGTAGAAATGTAAAAATGTTTTTCATCGTTTTATGTTTATTTTTACATTAGACTATCTTCTTGGTGATTTCCTTCGCTAAAGAGTGATTTTTTCTATTAAAAAATCTGGGTACTAAGTGAAATTATATGGTTAAAAAGTTTTTGGAAAAACAAGTTTGCAAATTCATCCCCCTGCGCCCCCTTCAAAGGGGGACCTTTCTAAGCTCAGTTGGGTGAATTCCCCCTTTGAAGGGGGTTAGGGGGATGTACATACTGTGTATTTAACCAAATGAAATCATTTAGTGCCAAAAATCTATTGGATAGCAGTAGTTCTCATTGTAGAGAGAATGTAGCGGAGAAATCATTCGCTGACGTCGCCTGAATCTACGAATAGCTAGAAATTTAACTTATCGTGAAGGAAGTCGACAAAATCAATTTACTCTGGCTAAAAAACAACCTTGTGCTGCGGCTAAGCTTGGTAATTCGGTAAGTTTTATCCAGTGATATTGAAAAATCAAGTCTTCATCTTCTCCACTGCCACTAACCCGGTGTGTGAATTCATCTGGGACCTGCCCTTCTATCTCCAATTGATAAAAAAACCGATGATGCACCTCTTTTTTTAGAGGATGCAAGAAGGTGCTTTGATCAAGCAATCGAATACTCGAAAATTGTGTCAGGCCGCTTTCTTCTTTTACTTCTCGTAATACTGCTGCTTGGTGATCCTCCCCAAATTCAACCGTTCCAGCGGGCACTTGCCAACCGGCTTCTGGAAAGTCCCGATGTTTAAATAGGAGTAGCTCAGTTTGCCTATTTATTCTTCGAATAATGTAAGCTAAGACCTTCTCTTTTTCGGGATAAACCATCTTACAATTAATTTACTCAAAAGGATGAAAAAGCGATCATTAATGACCAGGGTTATTCAGGAGTTGGTTGGTCATGATATCAGAAAGTGCTACTTTTTGTTTTTCCAAATTATTGTCGTTTAACCAATTCAGAAAACGCTGCACCTTTACTTCCTCCATTTGCCCCCAATTAGCATGGGTCCCAAAACTTGAGGAAGAAGCTACCAGTGCCTTTTTCAAGTCAATATTCTGATCATGGGCGGGAACAAAACTTGCTAAAATAGCAGTTGCTTCTACTGGATTTTCTTGGGCAAAAAGATAGCCTTGCTTAGTGGCTTTTAAGAAGGCTCGATAAGCTATTTCATTACTCTCTACTAATTGTTGGTTGGCAGCAAGCACCGGTGAATAAGAATAAGGAATATCGTAATCAGCCATCCTAAAATACTTTAATGATGCACCTAGAGCCTCCACCTGCAGAGCCTCCCAATTCATAAAAACCCAAGTGGAGTCATAATCTTTGTTGATGATCGTTTCCCAAATCCCCAGTTTTTCAGGGTAATGGACATGAATGTTACCTTTTCCTCCATCATTTCGAATCATCGATCGAACAATCTCATCTTCATATCTAGCTTTGTAGGAAGCATAACTACCTCCATCCAGGTCTTTGGGTCCATTGATACCTTGATTATCTAAAACAGCAATGGCACTAAGATCTGTTTGTAGAATCGCTGCAATTGCAATTAATGAAAATGGCTTAGACTTCGTTCGATAACTAATAATACTTTCGGTTGGGCAGAGGGCAAAATCTGCTTGACCTAATTCTACTTTTTTGGCCGGTGTAAGTGTATAGTTATCTTGCTTTGGATCAGAAATACTTACCTCTACCCCATTGGCTTGGTAAAAGCCTTTTTCTCTGGCTATAAAGAATCCAATGTGGTTAATATTGGGTGTCCAATCTAGTGCTAGTCGGAGTGCTTGCATCATTATTTAGGCTTGGAGTTTATTAAAAAATTAAGCATAGTCAGCTTAATAATAAAGCAAACGCCCAGTTTGTTTTAAACTGGGCGTTTGCTTTATATTATAAACTTTATTCTATTAGAATGAGTTTATTTAATCTTGAAAAACTTTCATATGATCATCAATACCAGTCATTTCCCAATGCCCCAAGGCAATTGGAATATTCCCCATCGAATTCAATTGATCAAAGAAATTCTTTAGCTTGAAAGGCTCTTGACGCGCTTCTATAACACGTGCATAATCTGCTTGTGCTGCCTCTAACAAATACTTACCTGTAATGTAACTAGAACCGTAACCTGGCTGACGTAGATATAGGTGTTGTTCAAAAATAAGCAACTCTTTTTCAGTTTTCATCCAACCTCTAGGCGTATTCTCAGAGTGGATACCACCTGCTTCTTCCATAGTCATTTCATTGGCATGAGCATAGAGGGAGCCTAAGCCACGAGCAGCCCGTTGGGCAATCATGATGTAAACGATCTCTCTAGAGCGAGGGCTATCGTCATAAAGTCCTGCGTGCATGAACATTTCCTCGACAGCCGTGGCAGTCCCCTCATTCCGAGAATCATAAATATTGTAGAGTACTGGTCCTCGGCGAATTTCACTGGCATGTGGTTCGTTATCCATTCTAGCCAATTCAAACCAATGGTAAAAGTGAGAATACAGTGGACGTTGATCCAAGTGGGCAGTAATCCAAAAGAAATTACGCCTTTCGGCTGGAACGAAACCACCTAAGTGCTCTCTTAAGGCAGGATCAAAATACTCCTTCACCGTTACGATCTCTTCTTCCTCTAAGAAGTTAATTAGACTTTTAGCGGAGCGTTCGGCCATCGCATCATATGCTTCTGGTGAATCTGCGGGGATAAGCTCTGGTAAATCCCGGTTGCGGTGCTCTTCTAATTTTAAAGAAGACCAAGCTCTTGCTAGTTCCCGCTTGAGGATCATGACCTCATCTTCCCAAGTTAAAGGTACCAGGTGAACATTTTGCAAGTACCAAGTATAATTATCTTTTCCGATACCTGAGGGTCCGGTTTTACTATCTGACTTTGATTCTAGCCACTCTGCCAAGTCGTTTGTAGAAGTAATGGCAGCATCAATGGCAGTCGTTAAATCCGCATCATCTTTCACACCAGGTTGGTTTAGGATATCTCCTAAATCTTTACTTTGTGTTCGAATATCCCGAATTCCAGCTACCCATAAATCCCGAGCGTTTCCGGTTAAATTCAATTTAGCTTGAGCATTTAAAGGGGGGATGATATTTAAATCCGATAATAAGCGCGTCTTTTCGTCTGCACTTAGCGGAAATTCATAAGTCCAAATCTCAGTAGTCCCATGATGAGTGGGCCCTTCGTGTGCAGGCACATCACTTCGGCTAGTCCAGAGTGACTTATAGTAAGCAGGATCTCTTACCCAAGGTTTTAGAATATTATGGTTAAAATCATAACCATTCATCTCCGCCCATACGACGTACCAATCGGCTTTTTGTGGAATGGTCCATCCGGTGGTATCAAAGGCCATTAATTGAGCTTGTAAGGCTTTAAACTCAGGCCACCGTTGTTCAAAAGTAGCTGCGGTGTAATCTGGAGCACCGTCACGCATTGGAGGTGTCTCGAAA